>CAZZJN010000033.1:0-24403 GCA_964654505.1 uncultured Ardenticatenaceae bacterium
GTCGGGGATTTTTCAGCCGGGGGCTGTTCGTCCTTATCGGCGGGAGAGAACTGGTTGGCGAGCTTCTCCAGTTCAGTGCTCAGCCAGCGCAGACCGCCGACCACACCTTCCTGAGCCTTGCGCCCAAATTCGCCGGTTTCGACGCGATCCTTGACGCCCGACGCCTCATCCTTCATGCGGGTTGCCGCCGGGCTATCCTTGGCCTGATTGAAGGCCTTCTCAACCTCATCGGCGAAACTCTTCATGCCGGCACGAACCTCGGTTTCCACGCGACGGGCATCATCGCTGGTAAAGAAGCCTTCCAGCGTGTCGGCAAACTGGCGGCCGAGCCTCTTGAACTCATCCACAATGTCGGAGGCATGGTCAGCTTTCGCGCCGTCCGCGTCCTCATCGACGGGGATATCGATCTTGATCCGCTCTTCATCCTTCAACTGGTCAACCTTTGCTTTTTCGTCACTCATTGCCAAACGCTCCTTGATCGTTCGCGTTCCAATTTTTTATTCACGATCGGTAATTCGGCCAAACGGCCGGGGTTTTCTGTTAATCAATACGCAGGCAATGCCGTGTCGGTTGCATGATCGGTCCGTCACGCCTTCTTTCGGCCGATGAGCAAAACCTCTCGCAGTCGGAAAGTTGTGACGCCGGAATCGGTTTGGGGGTCCAGGAATTCGGCTGCGACGGCCGGCGCGCGCGTGAGCATGACTCGCAACTGTGTTCGCATTTCCGCGGTGTGGCGGGCCGACCACGTCTCGAAGGTTAGGCGCTTGTCCATTGTCTCGTGCGCCTCCACCGCCAGTCCACCGGCTTGCAGTAAGTCGAGCCATTCCTCGTCGCTGAGGCAGCGGACATGGCTGGGGTCGCGCAGTTTCTCGAACGCGTTGACATACGCCCCGGCTTGTCGTTGCCGATCGGCCTTCTTGCCGCGCAGGCGGCTGCCGGGCACGATGTTGTCGACGACAGCCAGCAGGCCTCCCGGCCGCAGCACCCGCACCGCCTCGGCGATGAAGCGGCCGATGTCGGCAAAGTGATGCGGGGCAATGCGGCAGGTGACGAGATCAAAAGCGGCATCAGCGAACGGCATGTCGTCCACGTCACCGGCTGTGAATGTGATGTTGGTGAGGCCACGCTCGGCCGCTGAATGTGCTGCCAGGCGCAACATGGCCGGCGTCAGATCAAGACCGACAATGGCCGCAACATGCGGGGCAAAGGCCATCGCCGTATGGCCCGTGCCCGTGGCCACATCGAGGACGCGCCAATGAGCCTCCGGCACGACCCGTTGCACCAGCCGCGCCAGGCTCGGCCCACCGGCATGGGTCGGGCTATTGACATAAGCAGTGGCGTTCGCGCCAAACTGTTCCTGCACCAGCCGTTTGTTCATGTTGAGCCTCAGTCCGAAGTATAGCGGCACGCCGCAAAACGAAAAACCGCGCCCTCTCGGACGCGGCTTTTCTCGATGAGCCGTTCGCAGCTACCTGTACAACTCGTGTTTCTCCAATCAATTACCTCTTGCTCGCTCGGTTCTCAGCGATGCGGCTTGGCGCTGGCGCTCATAGGCGCGGGCATCCGGTGGGTATTGCCGGGCATGGCCGGGCGTGGGTGAGTGCGTCCGGTGGGGCCGCGCTGCGTCGTCACCGGCAGAGGCTCATCCTCGACGAACGTCCTTCGAGGCTCGCGTATTGGCGCGTTCTGTGGCATCGGCAATTCGGCCCGAACGCGCTGATCAGGTTGCGGCCGTCGTTCAGCTTGCGAGTCTCCAGTCTGGCTGAAAAGATGCTCCCCGGCTACCGAGAACGCGCCAATGAACAGGATGCGCGTCAACAGGACGAGAGCGGCTACAAACACCGGCACCAGCTTCAGCAACGTCTCTCGGCCGAGCACCTCATTGCCGAAGTCGTGGCTTAGAAGCGTCAACGACACCGCCCACCAGGTCGTGACGGCGTTCATCGTCGCGCCCAGCAGCCACGCGCCCATCAGAAACCAGACGGCACGGGGTTCGTCGGCCCCGCGCTCCGGGGTGAAGATGCGGGCCAGGCCGGCAAAATCGATAGCACAGAAGGCGATAGCCAGGATAGTCGCCCAGGTAATGCTGAAGAATTCCTTGCTGCCAAGGATACTATCCAGAGCATAGCGGGTCGTATCGAAATTGAAAATCTCAAATGAGACCAGCGCAACCGCCAGAATAATGCCGATTACTAACTTGCGCGACGGGTTGCCGATAGTAATATCTGTCAGCTGTGTGCCGCTAAACCGATCCAGAAAATTAGATTGTTGCATCGCTGTATCTCCTCTTTTTCTCGCTCGCAGGTGAGATTAAAGTCTCTTCGTCTTCGCTCCCCACCGAAAAAGGAGAGGGAGCCGATAAGCTCTCACTTACCGGCTCCCATTCAAGAGGGGTAGTGGTGGGGGGAAGAGGTTGTGTCTGTCCTATCCACATACTAGCACAGATGTTCTATTAGTCAATCCCCTTGGGATATACTGGCGATAAGTGGGGGATATCATGGCGATATGAGTCGCCTATACCCAAGTTGTAGCCTGACCTGACCCTCCATCTCCCACAACCCTCACGAAAGATGACCGGATAATAAAAAGGGCCTCAACTTGCGTGAGGCCCTCCCTGTATTTGTTTCCCGTTTAGTTGGAATTGGGCTTGATGATAGCCGAGTAATCGCCCGGCTCAACACCCGGCCCGTAGCGATACACGTTAGGCCAGGGGATGTAGTTGCTGACGAAATTACGTTCGTCGATGAGTTGTCCGTCGGCGTTGAAAACACGTCGGGCAACAATGACCCGCGCGCCCTCGGCCGCCCAGTCGTACTGCTCAGCCGTGCCCTCAGCGACCGTTTCATCAAATTCCCAAACATCGTCGGCCGGCGGAGGTACGATATTTTCAAAGACCGGCTCATCCTTCTCCACCCGCCGTCCCATGCTGGTGCTGTAGAACTTGAAGGTCAGCGATTCATTGGCCTCGTTATAGTAGTTCTCGATCAGCAGGTGGTAGGGCGTGTTATTGATGAACCGGAAGTCCACCAACGGCGTGAAGACCGTCGCATCCATGCCCGGCCCCTCGCCGTCGTTGTAGTAACCGACCATGTAACCATGCTCCCAACGCTCGACGATGGGGAATCCGGCCCAGAAAGCGGTCTGATAAAGGGTCGTGCTCACTTGGCAAACTCCGCCGCCGACACCTTCGATGGTGCGGCCGCCGATGATGATGAGGCCGACCTCGTAACCGTCGGTCTCGCTGATGGAACCTAGGTAGCGGTTGAAGGAGAACTCCTCGCCCGGCGCGATGACGATGCCGTAGAAGTTGGCCGCCGAACGGGCGATGTTATGCTTGCGGGCGTCGGACGAGCCGTAAAACCAGGTCGTCGTCTCGGTGATCAACTCGGTGATGCCCAAGTCGACCGCCGTCGCGCCGGAATGAGCCAGCGGCACGATATCCTTCACAACAAGCGGCACGGCATGGTTATCGGTGTTGATCTGGGCCACGAAGCCTTGCAACGTCGCTTCCACGTCCAGCTCGCGGCCGTTAATATGGGGAGAGACTAACACCAGCTCGCGCGTGTCATCATTGAAATAGTAACGGGCGTTAACCGGCTGGCGGTAGATCTGCGTTCCGAACTGGGATAGCCAGTTACGGGCGGCGTTTTCATCCACCTGCACCCGGTTCTCCACGCGGCCGTCATCGCTGTGCACCTGCTCCACGCGAATCCACTTGGCCAACTCTTCGCGCGGCAAGGTGACACCGGTCAGATCGAGATCGTCCAGCGGCTCCTGGAAATAGAAGGTGATCGGCGCGGCCAGCGTCCGTTGCAGGCGAGCCGACGTCTCCGGGTCGTCATAGGAAGACGGGTAGATATTGTGGGTCAGCATCTCGATGCGGGCGTCGGAGAACGTCCGGATCGGCTTGACCAGCTGCGCTCGCAAAAAGTCGCGGTCGATAGTGCGACCGATCTGCGCCGGGGCATACGTCGGGATTCCGTTCTCATCGACGCCCCATGCCGCGCTGCGGGCTTCGCGCTCGATCTCGGGTGAGAAAGTCGCCAGCGCTCGGTCCAGTCGCGCCTCGTCGAAGATGACGATGGGCGCGACGACGCGGCCGTAATACCAGCTTTGGAAGGTATCTTGCAAGCGGCGGAAGGGGCCTCCCGTGCGGCCGACGTCGAACGCCTCGCGCGTGGTCGCCTCGGCATCGACCAGGATGCCCAACTGGGCCGGCGTGAACGTCCATTCCTGGCCCGTTCCCGGCTCAACCAGCGACACCGTTCCCGAATTGGAATAGGAAGACGCCTCGCTCAGGGCGGCCGCGGCCGCTTCGGGGGTCATGCCACCGACATCGACGCCCAGGATGGTGACGCCGGTGTAGATGCGGCCGCTGTGGTCGGCGCGATAGAGCGTCAGGATCGCACCAAACAGCAGCGCGATCACCGCCAGGGTGACCAGCGGCGGGATGAGGAAAAAGCCCAGTTTGCGGCTCAGGCCGTTATCGGTTTGAGGGCGAGGTGAAATAACCTGCATATCATTCAGTCCACAAGACCCGGCTTACGGCCGAATCGAACTCGCTGGATTCTAACATTCGAACGGTGACGAGTGAAGAAATACTCAGGCAGAGCTTATACCGGCGGGCGCGTAGCCCACACCAGCTCATACTCCATCTGCCAGGGCTGCGTGCGAATATCGTCCAACCCCAATTCGGCCAGCCGCTCCTCGAACGCCTCGCGGGCGGGGGCGCGACCGAGAAAATAGGGGCTGTCCGGCCCTTGTCGCCGGGAGACGATCAGATGGCCGCCCGGCATAAGGACGCGAACCATCTCGCGCAGCGCGGCCGTGTCGTCGGGCAGAAACTCGAGCGCCTCCAGGCAGGTGACGGCGGCGAAGGTCTGGTCGGCGAAGGGCAGCTCTCCGGCCGTTTGCCGGACGAGCGCGACTCGTTGGCCGAACGGCTCCAGCTTGGCGCGAGCCAGGTCCAGCATCCCGGCTGAGGCGTCCAGCCCCACGACGCGGCCGTCGAACTCCGGCTCCATCAGCAAAAAGTAGGGCAACCGACCGGTGCCGGTGGCCACGTCGAGGACCAGCGGCGATGACCATGATTTCAGCCGACGGCGCAGCGGCCAGGTGACGAAGGCGCTTTCCGTGTCGGGATCGAACTGTTTGATCGCGTCGTATCGCTTGGCCACCAGATCGTAGAGCCAAACGACGACCCGTCGCCCCAGAAACACCCCCTCGGTGCGAATCAGCAACCAGTGGAGCAACCACGCCAGCCCGGCAAGGGCTGACACCACCAGCAGGAAAGCCGCGACTTGAGCCATGGAGAGAAGGTAACCCAACGGGTCAAAGATGCAAGGGAACGCGCCGTCGGTCTACCGAGGCTCCACGCTGTTGCGTCGTCTGTCCAGCCGGCGACGGATGTCCAGAAAATACTGTTTAATCGGCGCAAGACGAAGAACCAGCAGGCCACCAATCATCCCGGCAAACAGCAACGGCTGGGCGTAGGCGTTCTTGACCAGCCAGATGTAATGGACGACGGCCAGTGCGGCGATGAGATAGACGAGCTTATGGAGCGTCTTCCAGCGTTTGCCCATCCGGCGTTGGGCGCCTTTGGTGGAGGTGATTGCCAGGGGGATGAGCAGCAGGAAGGCAACGAATCCGACGACGGCGTAGCGACGCAGGATAATCTCCTCGATGACAAGGCGCAACATGAAGCCATAATCAAGCCCGACGAAGATCGCCAGGTGCAGGCAGACGTACATGAAGGTATAGAGACCCAACGGCCGCCGCGCGACGGCCGCCTGTTTCCAGCCCAGAATGAATCCCGCCGGGGTACAGGCCAGGGTCAGGGTCAGCATGACGATGGCCGCCTTGCCCGTGCGCAGGATCATGGCCCGGATAGGCTCCGGGCCGAGCAAGCCGAACCAGAAATCGAAGAGGAGCCAGGCCAAGGGAAAGAGACCGACGGCGTGATAGCCCAATCGCCAAAGGCGGCGTCTGGTTTCCGGCGAAAGGCCGGTGCGGCGTATCGCCTGGCGCGTGGCCTCGGTCGGGCCGATTTGTTCGCTCATGACACGCTTCGCTAGAAGTTCTCCGCCAGGTCCATCCCCGTGTACAGGCTCGCCACCTGCTCGCCATAGCCGTTAAACAGCAACGTCGGCCGCCGCCCCGCGTCCCCGATGCGTCGTTCGGAGGCTTGCGTCCAACGCGGATGGTTCACATTGGGGTTGACGTTGGCGAAGAAGCCGTATTCCCGGGGAGAGGCGATCATCCACAACGATTGCGGCATCTCCTCGACCAGTTCGATCTTGACGATCGATTTGATGCTCTTGAAGCCGTATTTCCAGGGGACGACCAAGCGAATGGGCGCGCCGTTTTGAGGCAGCAGCGTCTCCCCATACAGGCCGGTGGACAACAGCGTCAAATCGTTCATGGCCTCATCCAGCCGCAAGCCCTCGACGTAGGGCCATTCGAAGAAAGGGCTGCTTTGGCCGGGCATGTTCTGCGGGTCGTAGATCGTCTCGAAGCGAACATATCGGGCGTTGGACGTCGGCTCGACGGCCTTCAGCAGCGCCGCCAGCGGGAAGCCCTGCCAGGGGATGACCATCGACCAACCTTCGACGCAACGCAGCCGGTAGATGCGCTCCTCCTGATCGAAATCGGACAGCAGGTCCTCGATGGTGAAGATACCCGGTTTGCCGACGTGTCCCGTTACCTCCACTTGCCAGGGCGCGATGGGAAATTCCCGCGCCTTTTCGGCGACCTCCTGCTTGGAGGTAGTGAACTCGTAATAATTATTGTAGTGGGTGATGGAGTCGAATTCGGTCAGCCAGTCGCCCAATTCGTCGGTCTGGCCGGGGATGACCTCTGCCTCCGCATCGGGGGTTCGTCGGGCGAGGCTGCTCGCGCCGCTCAAATTGGTCCTGGGGGCGCATGCGGCCAGAACGGCCGCGCCGACGGCGGCCGCAGCCCCGACCATGAAAGTCCGGCGCGAAATATACAAGTCTTCGGGGGTGATCTCCGATGAGGGGATTTCGTTGCTGTTACGTTTCTTGATGAGCATAGTCGCCTGTCTCCTTGTCGGGCTTCGTGGCGCGACGGAATGCTGCTCCTATGAAAGCCTCTCTTCGTCGCCGCGCGATACCGAGATGGTCGTGTCGAGTGGAGCGAAGACGGTTATCGATAGGTTGTTGCTATTATTGACCGGCTATCCGTCCTTTTCTTTACCTTCAGCCACCATCTTCAGAAAATATTCATGAAAACGGGTGTCGTCGGTGAGTTCGGGATGGAAAGATGTGACCAGCCAGTGGCCCTCGCGGGCGGCAACCGGCGTGCCGTCGGCCAATTGAGCCAGCACGCAGGCGTCGCCGCGCGCGTCCATCAGGCGCGGCCCACGAATGAAGACAGCCGGAAACGGCTGGGCTGACTCGCCCAGCGCCTCGACCCCGATGTGGGTGATGAAACTGTCCACCTGACGACCGAAGGCGTTGCGCTCCACGTCGATATCCATGACGCCCAGCAGCGGCTGGTCGCGACCGGCGGCGGCGCTGATACGCTTGGCCATGAAGATCATCCCGGCGCACGTGCCCCAAACGGGTTTTTCGGCCGCGAATTGACGCAGGGCGTCGGTCATGTGATAGGTCTCGGCCAGCTTGCCAATGGTGGTGCTCTCACCGCCGGGGATAATGAGGCCGTCCAGCCCCTCCAGGTCTTGCGGCAGTCGCACCTCCACCGCCTCCGCACCCAGTTCGCGCAGCTTGTTGATATGTTCGATAAACGCGCCTTGCAGCGCCAAAACGCCGATCTTCATGATTTCTCCAATGGGGCATTGATTCGCAGACCCGTAGTTGACATAACTTGCGCAGGTTGCGAATAGCCTTCTCCCTGTTCTACGGTGTCAGCCGGTTGAGCGTGCGCGGGAAGGGGATAGTCTGGCGGATATGGTCGATGCCGCAGATCCAGGCCACTGTTCGCTCCAGCCCCAGGCCGAAACCGCTGTGGGGCACACTGCCGAAGCGACGCAACTCGATGTACCATTTATAGTTTGCCTCGGGCAACTCATGCCGCCGGATAGCCTCGAGCAGCAAGGCGGGATCGCTCATACGCTCGGAGCCGCCGATGATCTCGCCATACCCCTCGGGAGCCAGCAAGTCGACGCTTTTGCAGACCTCCGGCCGGCCGGGCCACGGTTCCATGTAGAACGCCTTGACGGCCGACGGATAGCCATAGACAAAAACCGGCTTCTCGAACTGCTTGGTCAGTTCCGTCTCGTGCGGCGATCCGAAGTCATCCCCCCACTCGATGGCCAGGCTCTCCTTCAGTTCGGGATCATCGATCGCCTCGCGTATCGCATGCAGCCGTTCGATAGCCTCGTCGTAGCTGATGCGGGGAAACGGCGCGCACACCTTGCGCAGGGCGGTGAGATCGCGTCCCAGCAATTCCAGTTCGGCGGCGCGCTTCTCCAGCGTGGTCTGCACGATATAGGAGATGAACGCCTCCTCCAAAGCCATCAGATCGTCGAGATCGCAATAGGCCAACTCCGGCTCCACCATCCAGAACTCGGCCAGATGGCGGCGGGTCTTGCTTTTCTCGGCGCGAAAGGTGGGGCCAAAGCAGTAGACCTTGCCGAAGGCCATGATGGTGGCCTCGCTGTAGAGCTGGCCGGTCTGCGCCAGGTAGGCCTTCTCATCAAAGTAGCCGACCTCGAACAGATTGCTCGTGCCCTCGGCCGCGCTGGGGGTCAGGATGGGCGTGTCGATATTGATGAAGCCGTTGTCGTCAAAGAAGTCGATGATCGCTCGCTTGATCGTCGCCCGAACGCGCATGATGGCCCACTGCTGGTTTGAGCGTAGCCACAAATGCCGGTTATCCATCAGGAACTCGACGCCGTGCTCCTTGGGGGTGATGGGGTAATCGACGGCATTTTGAATGATTTGCGCTTCCTCGATGCCGATCTCATAGCCGGCGGGGATGCCGGGGGCGCGGTCATTGGTGCGAACGGTGCCGGTGACGATGAGCGATGATTCCTGGCCCAAGTGGGCTAATTGTTCGAACAACTCGTCGCCGATTTCAGGGCGATAGGCCACAGCCTGGGTGATCCCCGTGCCGTCGCGCAGGCGCAGGAAGAGCAGCTTGCCTTTGTGGGTGCTGGCATAGAGCCAGCCTTTTACAGTGACGCGCTCGCCGACGTGCTCGGCGATACGTTCGATGGTGAAGGGAATGGTCATTCAACACTCCATAACATAAATGGGACGATTCCATGATACGATCGATGAGTATATCAGACTGACGGCCGTTCCTGAAACCCGTGCGCCCCCTCTGCCATCCGTCCCGTTCGCGAACCATGCCTCTACTTCTGGCTGACGATATATTCCGCCAGCCGGGGCAAAAACGGCTCCAGCTCATAGCTCTCCCAGGCGCGGCCGCCGCTGGCCGTAAAGAGCGCGTAGCCGATCACGTATGGGTCCTGACGTGCCTCGTTGTCGACCCATTGCAATTGGTTCAGATATGCAGTCTGCCCGTCAGGCCCCCACCCTTGTTCGACCCAGAAATCCTGAAAATCCTGCCAGCCCAACCCGTCCGGCCCCGGCCGGTTGCCGAGTATGCCGTCGATGCCCGCCTCGGAGATGACCAGCGGCACGACCAGCCCGCGTGGCTCCAGTACATCGCGATAGAACCAGCGATAGCGAAACATCAGCGGTCCTCGATCAGGGTAGGTAGGGTAGCCAGGCAACGGATCGCCATAGAGGAAGGTCAGGTCGGGCGCGGCATATTCGTGCAGCGTCAGAATGCCGCCGTGGCGCTTGGCTTCCTCGATGGCCGGGACGAACAACTCAAACTCATTCAGCTCCGGCACGCCGGTGGAGAAGCCGCCCACGGCCGCGCGCAAGCCGTGAGCCGCCAGTTGCCGAACGCGCTCGGCCTCGAACCGGGCGTACCAGTCCATCCGATCCATGTTGGGATCCGGCTCGTTCCAGCCCTCCCAGTAGTCGACGGCGGGGTGAAGGCGCATTTGAGGCAGTTGCCGGGTCACCAGCGCCGCCGCGGCCGCCTCCGGCTCCCCGTTGTAGTCCTGCGGATCAATCGAGAAACGGCCGATCGTCACCGTCGACGGAGACACGGTCTTCACCTCGGCCAAAAAGCCGAGATCGTCCACGCCCTTCACCACCGCCGGTTGCGCTGCGCGAACGAATTCGAGGATGGCATCACTGTTGGGCCGAGCCACATGAAGGCCCATCTTGCTGGGACCGAGTTCGGGGCGCGGCGTATAGTCGGGGATATTGCTGATATAGGGGGTGGCGACGGGGACGGTGGGTGGCGGAGGTGCCGGCTCACTGGTTGGCTCCGGCTCCGGCTCGACCGTCGGCGACGGGATGGCAGTGGGCGCATGACCGCCTCCGGGGACGAGAGGCACGAAGACCTCGGCCGTCGCAGCTCCTGTGGCGGCGGTCTCTGGTGTCGGGTCGTTGACCGTCGCGGCCGTCGGTGCGCTGGTGGCCGGCACTTCTGTGACGGCGCTGGGAATCGGCGTCGGTAAGTTATCGGGATTTCGGCCGTTGCAAGCTGCCATGATCAGCAGTAGCAGGGCCGTCAGGGCCAGTCTAATCATCGACTGCAAGCATATCTTATCGACTGCGACCGGGCATCTCCCCTCAGCAGCCGCTTATCGGCTTCGCGCACTCAATCCGTCCCGGCGACTATCTCGACGGTCGTCAAAACCACATGGTCGGCCATAGGTTCGCCATCAGAATCGAGAACCGGCAGCCGTTGTCCCGAAATCGGATCATACAGCCCCACTTCGATCCGGTATGTGCCGGGCGACGCACCGACTGCGACGGGAATGGCATATTCATCGACGATGACCTCCCCCTCGCGCCAGGTAGTCGTTGGCCGCTTGTTGGCTGCCGGTTCGTTGTCGGCCTGCCCCCACAGAAAATTGCCGCTACCGGCATTGAACACGTCGCCCAGGAGGTGTGTGAAGACCTTGTAGCGCTGCGCTATGTCACCGTCCGACGACCAGTAGAGGGTCAGATTGACCGCCTCGCCCGGCCGGACGGCCGCCTCCGGCAAATCGAAGCCCAGCAACCGGATGCCCTCGCCAAACGATGCATCAACCCGGTTGGGTATCACCACGTCGTCGAGGGTGAGGAACTCTGTTTGCCTCTGAGTCACCATCAGTTCCCCAAACGGGGCCGGTTGCCTATCAGCATCATTGACGAAGAAGCGATACGCGCCCGACGGCGCTTCCGGCGGCACGATGAGATCGACCTGCAACCGACTGAGATCATCGGTCGCCGGCAGAGTTACAGCCGTCGGCTGCCACAGGTTACCGCCCGCGTCGATCAACCCCACTTCGGTCATGACCTCACTCGTGCCGGTCTTGTAGAGGAACAGGTGAATCACGTCATTGCTTTTGAAATCACGGACTTGTTGAGCGAAACCGATCAGGCGATTTTCCCCGGCCAATGGGATATCAAGCGATTTGGGCGGGGCGCTCTCCGTCGGGCTGTCGGCCAACGCTGCCCGCTCGGCCGTTCGCGTGTAGAGCGTCAGGGCCATATCGTCATATGGGAATTCGCGAACGGCTGTGGCCCGTTCCGCCAGCCAAGCGGGGATATGCCGCTGCGGATCGCCGCCCGCGCTGTAGGGTGTCGTCACCAGCCATACGGCGTCATGCTCGTCCCAGATGGGCTGCAGAAAGTCGCCGGCCGCCTCCGGCGTCATCGTCCACAGATGAGGCACGCCGCGCCACTGATCGGGATAGTGGTAGGCGAAGACGGGCCAATCGGTGTCGGTGTAGAGGATGACGGCATCGCTCGGTCGCCGGTAGGCGTCGATGGTGCTGACCAGCGAAGGGAAATCATCGACCAACACTCGGCCGGGGTAATAAGGACGCATCCCCACGAACGACACGGCCAGCATGAACGACGCCAGTCCCAACGTCACGATCCGCCCGGCAGTGGCGCCTCTCCCCCCTCGGAACAACCGCTGCCCCAGCCAGTCCCCTAATGCCACTACGCCCCAGGCTAGTAAAATGCTGTAAAACGAGGTGAAGATGACCAGATAGCGAGGGTTGAAGGGCGGATTGTAGAAGTTCTGCTTCGGCAGCGAGACAATGTAGACGATCGCCGCCGGCAGGATCAACACCACCAGTAGCAGGGTCAAATCCCGTGCCGCCCGCCCTCGCCAGACACGCTCCCCCTCCTCATTCGTCATTCGTAATTCGTTATTCGAAATTCTTCCCAAGATGGCCGCAACCGCCGCCAGAAACACCCCCAGCGCCGGCAACGTCAGCCGGTTGAATTGGGCCACATCGACCGGGATACCGACGGTCAGCACCGTCCAGTAGATATGGAGGAAATCGCTCAGACTGATTGGCGTGGCCGCGGCCGTGCTGAGGAACCCGCCGGCCGCGTACCACAGCCAGGGCAGGAAGAGTGCCGCCACCAGCGCCTGCAAGCCCGCCCAGTGAAGAAACGCTCGCCTTCGGTCTCGAGAGTCGCGCAGCACCCACAGCCAGGCGACGTTGATCGCCATCCAGACCGGTGCAAACAGGTAAAGCGTGTACAGCCCGGCGGCCGTGGCTCCCGCATAAAGCGTTGAATCGCAAGGTCGGCCGCGCTCCCACACCCGCCGCGCCGCCCAGACCGCCAGAACGGCCAGCAGCGATGCCAGGGCGTACATGCGAATCTCTTGCGACCAGGCGATAGCGAAGCGCGAGGTGGCCAGGAAGAGCGCCGCCAGAAGGCCCGCCATCGTCGCTCCGCCGGGAGAGAGCGTGCCGCGGGCCATCCGGCGGCCGAGGGCATAAGTCAGGGCAACGGTCAGCGTGCCCAGCAAAGCGGAGAGCAACCGCAAGCCGGCTTCACCGTCGCCGCTCAGCAGTCGCCACAGGTGCAGCAGTTCGAAGTACAGGGGAGGATGGACGTCGTTGCCCGTCTGCCGCAGGATGTCGGCCACGGAGAAACGGGACACCCAGACCGACCAGCCTTCATCCCACCACACGCGCTGCTCGCCGATGCGATGAACGCGCAGGA
Source organism: uncultured Ardenticatenaceae bacterium (assembly GCA_964654505.1). Classification (GTDB taxonomy): domain Bacteria; phylum Chloroflexota; class Anaerolineae; order Promineifilales; family Promineifilaceae; genus Promineifilum. Next base: position 13,026 of record CAZZJN010000033.1, read on the forward strand.
AGAAGCTGAGCAAAATGACGCCGACCGCCATCCACAGGCGGCCGATCGCGTGGTCTGAGTCATGTCGCCGGTGTTGGATCATCCGGTTAGCTCGCGACCGATCTCCGTCCGTCGCGGCGATCAGAGCACGGCCACATCGCCGCTCATTGCCGGCAATTGGAACGTCACCTTAGTGGCACCCGCGACATATGGCACAGCGAAGGTTTGCGGCTCGTCGCTCATGTTCAGCCCCACGATCACCACGTCGCCGCCATCCTCCCGCGCATAGGCATAGGTCTTGGCGGCCGAGTCCAGGTGCAGTGTCCGGCGACGGCCGCGCCATAGCGCCGGATGTCGCCGGCGAAGGTGGCTCAGATGCCAGAAGGTCGAGCTTAAATCCGCGTCCTGCTCCTCGCCCCACAGCATCGGCCGACGACACTCCTCCATCCCCTGGCTGCCTGGGTCATGGATGCCACGTCCTTGCGACACCCCCACCTCGGTTCCATTGTAGACGATGGGCGCGCCGCCAAGCGTGAACTGCACCAGCGCCGCCATCTTCAGCTTCCGCTTGTCGCCCCCCGCCCGATAGAGAAAGCGATCCATGTCGTGGTTATCCAGAAAGCTGGGGCGGCTGAACGTGGACTGCTGCGGAAACCAGTCTTCGTGGCGGTTGAGGAGCGCATCGAACCCGGCCAGGCTCATCGTGCCGTGGGCGAAAGTATTGCGCAGGGCCTGGCATAGCAGGAAGTCGAGCGCGCCGTCGAAAAGCCCCGCATAGCGGGGATGCTCATCGGGCGAGCGCGTCAATTCGCCGAACATCCAGGCATCGGGCCGAATACTGCGTGCGACCACGCGCACGTCAGTCCAGAAGTCAAACGACGGCCCGTCGGCGTGGTCCAGCCGCAGGCCGTCGAAGCCGACATCGCCGAGCCAAAAGCCAACGCTGCGCAACAGATGATCGCGCACCGCCGGATTATCGACATTGAGCTTGGGCAACTCGGGCAGGTCGAAATAGGCGACGTATTCGTCGGGCCATCGCTTCCAGTAATACCAGTGATGGTAGGGGCTGGCGCGATTGGCCTTCGCCTCCTGAAAAGTGGCGTGCCCTCGGCCCCAGTGATTGCCCACGAAATCCAGCAACAGCCGTATGCCTCGCTCGTGGCTCTTGTCCACCAACTCGCGTACGTCGTCCATCATCCCCAATCGGGGGTTGACGGTGAAATAGTCGGTGGCGTGATAGCCGTGATGGGTTTCATCGGGAAAAAACGGGTTGAGCCAGAGGGCGGTGAATCCCATCCCGGCGATGTAGTCGAGATGGTCGATGATCCCCCGCAAGGTGCCGCCGTGGATGTCGGACAGGCTGCTCACCGGGTTCCAGGCGCGGCCGTTGCCGGGCGAGAAGCGATCCGGGAAAACCTGATAGATGATCGCCGGGAGCGCCCAGGCAGGCGGACCGGAATCGCCCACGACATAGGAGTATTCGGCGCCTTCGTCTGCCCAATAGATCTCGCCGCTATCGACGTCGTGGGCGCGAATTTGATAGCGCACCAGCGTGCCGGCTGGATGGGCGGGCAGCTCGGCCTCCCAAACATCAAAGTAGTTCCACAGCATCAGGCTCCACTCCGTCTTCACCCGCCGCATGGGAATGACGGCCGCTTCCGGCTCCGTCACCAGGCAGATCACCTCGTCCACCGGCAAATCGGGGCCGATAGTGGCGCCGGCGACCGGTCGCTCCCCAGCGCGGGGCGAGCCGGGCGACAGGCGACGTTGATGCCGCACACCTTGCAAGGCCTGTTGCGATAATTCAGCCCGTTTATCGATGTAGGCCATTCGGCCGAACAGGGTTTCTGGGGTCATGGTTGGTTCTTCTTTGCCGGTCGTATTGATCCGACGCGGCGCTTGTCTTTATTTTTCCAGCCGCTCGGCAATCAGATCGAGCACTCGGGAGAGAGTCATCGGCTCCCCCGGAACGACATTCTTTTCATCGCCGTCATGCAGGTGGTAGGGGAAGTTGGGCAGATCGGGATAGTGTTCGGCGTTATCCCAGCGGATAAGCAGATTGTTGTCCGAATCCATCCAATGATAGCTATAGCGAGTTAGCTCCATATCATCTTCAACAGTAATCCGGGCATATTCCATTATTTCAAGGCGACTATTGTCAATGAACGAGGCGATGACACGAATATAGGCATCGTAATTACTCGAACGCTGCCGAGTGATCTGATGCGATGCAATAATTGGATTGGCAACGATCGTCGTCTTGATGACGATTAGATATTCGGTCGGGTTCACGCTCAATCCGTCAAAAGCGACAGCCGACTTATAGCCCCGGTATACATATCATATAATGAGGCCCATTCCATAAAGTCCATCGCATCGCCCATTTCCCCCGCCCGAAACCGCTTATAGAATACCTTGGAGTCCATCGTGTATCGCGCTTCGAATTCGTCAAGATCCAGGCGTAACTGGTCTATGAGGGCTTTCTCCTCGGCCGCCTCCTGGGCAAAGACTTTAATCAGCACACGATCCATCAATTCACTGGCTTGCCCGGATTCATATAGCTTGATCAGCCGTTCCAATCGCGATAAGCGGGTTTCAGCGTGCAGTTCGGCCGTATCCATAGGTCACCTCGGCATTCGATCATCTTTGTTGAGCCACGTTAATTATAGCGAAGATAGAGCCATGTGGCAGGGACAGGTATTGCCCTCATGTGACGGGCACTTTCAGCAGCGCCCGTCACATGAGGCTGACGATCGTGTTACGGTCCCGGTGTCAGGAAATCGACTGTGGCGAACTCATCGGCCGTCAGACTGCCTTGCGGCGTGGTCGAAGGCGTTAGAGCGCTCAGCCACGCCTCCTGCTGCCCGGCTTCCGGCCAGACGAGGTCGATCACACGGGTGTGGTTGGTGCTACCGGCGGGCGCGCCACCGATGCGCCATTGCTCAGCCTTGGGGCTCACGTCACGGATGCGCAGCACGCCCCCGCTGGGGAACCCCTCCTGGCTCATCACCATCGCCGCATAGCGCCACGTTTCCGGCGTATCGCCCAGGATCGATTTGGGCACGCGAATGGTGACTTTCTGCTGCCCGGCGTCGGCGATGACCTGGAAGTCGGCCGGGCCGGCGATCTCCTTGGGGCCTTCGTCACCCGGCGTGAAGATCTTCGACTCCCAGCCTTCCACCGTGATGGCATACTCCCAGCCGATACCCGCGGCCGCGGCCAGATTCCGGCCCGGCAAAAACGCTCGGCCGCCTGAGTCACTGCCGTCCTGATCGATGTAGATATCGAAGGTCTGCAACGAGACCCCGTTAGGGCTGTCCCAGGCATTATCTACCGGTCCCATCATGGTGAACCGGAAGACGATATTCTGCTCGTCCGTGCCCACCTGGAAGTTCGCGATGTCGAAATTGCCCGGCTTGAAGACGGGATCGAGCGGATAGGTGTAGGTCCCGGGACCAGTGTCGTCGCCCACGGGGTCGCTCACCTCGAGCACGGGGATCGTCGTGCCCAGGTCGGGGACGACCATAACAGCGGGGCCGGATGACGGCATCCGGTCAATGATCGCCGTCTCCCCGCTGACAACCTCGCTGAAGAGCGCGCGCAGCATCAGCCTCGCGCCGACGTCGGCGTTACCCAGCCAGGCCAGCGGGATGGCGATCTCAACTGGCCCGCCCTCCCCCACAGCCATGCCCGCCGACACCTCTTCAGGAAAATCAAGGGCGGCGCGGCCGTCTGTCGCCGGGCCGGTGGCCACAAGCGTCCAACCATCCTCCGCGGCCACATAGCCGGTCGCGTTGCCCAGCACACCGCCGCTGAATTTCAATACCAGCAGCCTGTTGCCGCCAAAGCCAAGCAGGTCCCCGGTTTGCGAGAAGGCGTTCAACGGGCCGCCGGCCGGCGTGCCCAGATAGAGACTGAGCAGCCCCTGGCCCGCGGGCAATTTGTATTCAGGATCGAGGGTGATTTTCAGATACAGGTTCCGGGCATCGAAGCCATAGGCCAGCTCGCTGAATGGCGGCGCGCCGGTGGCCATCACGCCCCCTTCGGCCGCGTATAATCCAGCGGCATCCCATTCGCCATCACCGGCAACGCCGTCGACGACGGGGGTCATCAGGCCGGTGGGAGCACGCTCGGCCGCAGCCGGTGTCTCGGGGATGATAGGCACATCCAGGATACGCGGCGGTTCCGCGCCCAGCGTCTGATAGACGGCCTTCAGCGTGTTACGGAACTGCTGATCGAACGAACCGTCGTCGCCCGAACTCTGGTCGGCTCCATACCACCAGAACCAGTCGGAGCCTTCGGCAATATACATCAGCGTGAAGGCTTCTTCCAGAGCCTCGGGCGTGACCGTATCGCGATTCCGGCCGGTGACATATGTCTGCAAGTAGATGCGCGTCTCGCGCAGCAAGTCCCAGGCGCGGTTTTCTTCCTCCTCGCCAATCCAGGTTGAGAAGTCGCTGTTGATCCATGATCCGGCCCACAGATTGCGGATGCGCGGCAACTCATCATCGAGTGCCAGATATTCGCTCGGGGTGACGGTGATGATGCGGGGATCGTCGCTCAGTCGCCGGTATAGCTCATGCAGGAACTCCTTGCCGTCATTGTCGTAATGTTCCCAGGCGTTCTCGCCGTCCAGGATGACCGAGACCAGGTGTGGTCCGGCGGGTATCTCGCCCTCGGCATTGGGGCTTTGCAGGCGGCCGCAGATGTTGTGGATACGGTCGATGAAGTCTTCGGCCGCGGCCGTGCCCGACACACCTGAATAGGTGAAGCCCACCTTGTCGGAGATGATCAGATCGCGGAAGAGCATGGCCACCGGCCCGCCATTCCGTCCCTGCACCACGTAGGGTTGGTAGAGCTGATCCGCCTCGACGACGACTTCATTCCCGTCGCGGGTGAAGCTATCCATGCCCAGGCTGCGCGCCAGAACCCCTTCGCTGCTGGCCATCCACTGGATGCCGTTGTCGGCAACCATGCTGACCATTTCCTGAGCCACCGAGCCTTCGCTGGGCCACATGCCTCGCGGGGGTTGGCCAAAATGATCGACGTAGAGTTGCACACCACGCTCTACCTGAGCCACAGCATCCTGCCCCCAGCGGAACGGCTGGCTGGGCAGCACGATGTCGGGCGTGGCGCGCAAGGCCAGATCGGTATCGACCAGCAGCGGCAGGATGGGATGGGCGAACGGCGTCATGGTGACCTCGATCTGCCCGTCTTCCTGCATTTCGCGATGGATGGAAACGACCTCATTGATCAGACGCAGATGCTCATCGAGAACGATCTGCTTGTCTTCCTCGCTGAAGCCCGATCCCTTCTCGACCAGCGCGGCCAGAGGTTCCTGTGACAGCCAGTCGGGGTCGGTCCAGGCCAGGTTGAACAGCAACTGCAGATCGCGGAAATCATCGACTGAGTAGGCGCTCAGCGCGTCGCTGCTGCCGTCGCGCAAGTCCAGAAGTTCCTGGTAGCGCGGGAAGCGGGCGATGATCTTGCGGTTGGTGTCGAAGAAATGGTCGAGGATGAACTGTTTTTGCGCGTCGTCCAGCGCCTCGGCCGGGATGATCGTGTGTTCCCAGTAGAGATCCGTCGCCCCCGCGCTCAGCGCATCCAGTTGGCGAATGAGGCTGGGTGTCAGGTTAAACGTGGCCTTGACATCGGGGTATTCCCGCAAGGTGGCGGCCATATCGACGTAATCTTTGGTGGCATGCAGGCGGACCCAGGGTTTGGCGAAGACGCCCGTCTCCGGGTCCTGGAAATAGACCGGCTGATGCTGGTGCCAGATGATCGCCAGATAGATCGGTTCCACACACAGGTCGGCCAGCGGCACCGCCGTCGGCGCGGCCGTGGGTTGGGGCGGGACGGTGGCCGTCGGAGCCACGGTTGGGGCGGTCGTCGGCTCGGCCGTCGGCAATGTAGCCTCGGCTGGGGCTTGCGTCGGTGCGGCGGCCGGTTCCTGGCGGCAGGCGACGATGGTTACCAGCAGAATCATCAAGAGTATGAAGCGATATGCGCGCATAGACTTCCTCGAATTAAAGAAAAAGGGGTATATCATCATATACCCCCCTTTATTCAGACTTATGAGAACCGGACTGCCAGGAAGCAGCCCGATTCCCGGGATCAATCTATCCTTTCACCGACCCGGCCGTCAGGCCGCCGACGATGTAGTCCTGCAAGAGCAGATACACCGCCACCATCGGGATGGCGCCGAGAACCGCGCCGGCGGCGAACGGCCCCCAGTCCTGGGAGTAATTGTCGCCGATGAAGTTATACAGGCCCAGCATCAACGTGTACTTGCTGGCGGAGGTGATCATGACTCGCGGCATCAGATAGTCGCTGTATGTGCCGAAGAAGGTCAGGATCATCGATACAACCAGGATCGGCCGCACCAGCGGGAACAACAGTTGCCAGAAGATCTGCCAATCCGACGCCCCATCGACCTTGCCCGACTCGTCGATCTCGCGCGGAACGGAGTCGAAGAAGCCCTTCATCAGCCAGACGTTGATGCCCATGGCCCCGCCCATGTAGATCAGGATCAGCCCCCCGTGGGTGTTCAGGCCCAGAAACGGGATATAGGTGCCGATCTGTTGCAGGATGGAGAACAGGGCGACCATGGCCAGGATAGCCGGGAAGACCTGGATCAGCAGGATGAGCAGCAACAGCTTGCCGCGGCTGGCCCAGCGAAAACGCGAGAACGCGTAGGCCGACATCAGGGTGATAAGCCCCACCAGGAGGGACGAGATCGCCGCGATCTTGAACGAGTTCCACATCCAAAGCCAGAAGTCCTGGTTCAGAATGGTGCGATAATGTTCCAGCGTGGCCGGGGTGGGAATCAATTTCTGCCCCGAGACGCTGCTCGTCGGGTTGACCGAGGCGGATATCGTCCAGAGGATGGGGAACAGCGAGAAGAAGACGACGATGGCCGCGATGATGTATTTGAAAAACAACGTTATGCGAAAACGTGCTTTCTTGCTATGCCGCCAATCGGGGGCGGTTTTGGCCGCGGGACGGCCTGCGGTATCGACTGACGAGGTCATGCGTTTCCTACCTCCTCCCAGGTGCCCATGCGTTTGAATTGGAACAACGTCACAAAGATCATCAACAGGAAGATAATAAAGGTGATGGCCGCTGCATAGCCGAGCTGCTGAGTCGACGATCCGAAGGCCAGCTTAAAGACGTAGCTGATCAGAATGTCGGAGTGGCCGGCGGCCGTCGCCGTGCCGACCATGGGCGGCCCGCCGCTGTTGAACAGGTAGATGACGTTGAAGCTGTTGAAGTTGACGGTGAAGGACGAGATCAACAACGGGCCGACCGACACCAGCAGCAACGGCAAGGTCAGGGCACGGAACTGCTGCCACGCGCTGGCTCCGTCGATATCGGCCGCCTCATACATGTCCGTCGGAATGGCCTGCAGCGCGCCGCTGCTGATCAGCATGAAGTAGGGATAGGCCAACCAGACATTGATGATGATCAGCGCCACCTTGACCCAGACCGGGTCGGCGAAGAATGGCGGCCAGCCCACCGGCTGATTAAATATCGCCTGGAGCGTGTTGGGCACGATGCCCTGCAACGGGTTCATCATGCCGCGCCAAACCAGCAAGGTGATGACCTGGGGCACGGCAAAGGGAATGATGAGCAGCGACTTGATGATTTTCTGCCCCGGCATGGTGCGGCCGAAGACCACGGCGATCATCAGCCCCAGCGAGAAGGACAGCAGCACGCTCAGCAAGGCGAAGGCAACCGTCCAGGCGAAGATCAGCAGGAGCGGCCCGCGATAGCTCGGATCGGTCAGGAATTGCCGGTAGTTTTTCAGACCGACGGTGACCTGGAAGCCGGGGTTGAGAGTAGTGCCGTCAGGGGCGGTAAAAAAGCCAGTCGTCATATCAGCGGTGTAGACGATGTTGTCGCGCATATCCGTGATGCTGTCGGTCGCGGGATCGTAGACAAAACGCGGCTGAAGCTGGGCCGCCTGCCCCAACCGGCCTGTCAGCTGCACCGCCGTCTCCTCGCGGCCGAACGAGAACTGGCTGATGGCCGTGACATTACGCACCGTCTCAGCCCGCGTCAGCGCCGTCCATCCGGGGATGCTGGCCGGTACGCCATCCTCATTCAGAGCGCCAGCCTTAATCTCCTCGGCAGTGAACTCCTCCCCGATGGTGGCGAAGAAGGTTCTGCCCTCCGGACCGACGAGCCACAGCGCATACTCACCCGTATCGTTATTACGGAACACGGTGTAGTTCAATACCCCGCTCTCTTCAGGCAGAAAAGTCCGCGCCTCCAGGCTCTGGATAACCTGTGACTTGGGCAGAAGATGTCCCGTGCCGTAATTGGTGAAGGAGATATAGATGGTGTAGGCGATGGGATAGACGGAAATCAGCATCATGAACGCCAACCCCGGAGACATCCAGCGCATGGGATAGGCGCCAGGGCTGAGAAAAATATAGTTGATGCCGACGGTGATGATTCCGATGACGATGGCTAACGGCCAAAACCCATCGGACAGAAGCAGGTAGATAAACAACAGAGAGAATGCGGTGAAGATGACAAGGCCAAGAAGTCGCAGAAGGGTCCCGCCCGTCGTCAATGACCTTTCAGGCCGGGCGTTCGGTGGCTTATCGGGTCGAACCTCGATAGCGGACATAGATTTCCTCCTGGCCACGGGTTCCCGTCCCGCAGCCTGATTGTAAACCCTTCAGGCCTCCCCGGACGGGAGGCCGATGTCGCCATAAACTCGCCACCCACCGGGCCTGATCGACCACGAGTGGGCGGCGAGCAAAGTATATACGATGACGGCGGTCTCGCCCAATGGGTGAGACCGCCGTCAAGTCAGACTGAATTATTGACCGAGCGCGGTGATGATTTGCTGCTGCGCGGTCGTGAAAGCGTTCTCGGCCGTGTCGGCCCCTTGGGCGACCAGGACGATAGCGTTACCCCAAGCCTCCCAGACGGAGGACATTTCGGGGATGGCCGGCATCGGGTCGGCGTTCACACCGGCCTGACCGAAGGCCTGGATGTACTCGTCATCCAGTTTCTCCAGCACCGGCACGAAAGCGGACGGACGCGGGTCGGTGTCATAGAAAGCCTGCATGACTTCCGGCGTGGCCACGAACTCGGTCAGGAAGATCTGGGCCAGGAGCGGGTCCTTGCTGAAAGCGCTGACCATGAAGCCCTGGGCGCCCAGGAAGGGCTTGCCATCAACCGTCTCGGCGGGGATATTGCAGATCTTGAACGGGATGCCCGAATCGACGGTGCGCTGGGTTGCCCACGGACCGGTGATCTGCATGGCCGAGGTGCCGGCCTCGAACATCTCATGCTGGATGTCCCAGGTGACGGCCGGCGGCTGCAAGCCTTCTTTCACCATCGTCTCGAACCACTTCGCGGCGGCGATGGAGCCGGGGTCGCCAACGCCGACGTTGGTCGGGTCATAGGCGCCCGCTTCGGTGCGGCCGAAGACGTAGCCACCAAAAGCGGTCTGGATCGGATAGAAGTGATACGGGTCGCCTTCCATACGGACGAAGCCGTACTTGGTGGCATCGGCCGCGTGCAGTTCGGCCGAGATGTCATGAACCTCGGTCCACGTCGCCGGGCACTCGGGCACCAGGTCGGTGTTGATGAAGAAGGCCACGTTCTCGGTCGCGTTCGGCAGGCCGTAGGTCTCGCCGTCATAGCTGAAGGCGCTGATGGAGGCCGGGGTGAACGAATCGGTCAGATCGCCCAGATCGATGGGGGACAGGAGGCCACTGGTGACCAGCTCGCCGAGCCAGTCATGGGCGCCGACGATGATGTCCGGACCTTCACCGGCCGGGCCGGCGATGAGGAAGTTGGAACGGATATTACCGAAACCGACTTCTTCGATCAGCAGCTCGACGCCATACTCTTCCTCGAACGAAGCCTCGACCTGCTCCAGGGCGGGCTTGCGGGTGTTGTCGGCCCAGATGCGGATGACGGGGGTACCGGCCGCGGCCAGTTCCTGCGCGCGGAGCGTGTTGACCACGGTCGGCGGGACGAGGACGGTGTCCACAACCTGGATGACGCCATTGGAGGCCTCAACGTCGGGGGTGGAGATGGAGATGTCGGCAACCTGCAACGGCTCGCCGGCTACGGTATCGATACGTCCGTCTTCGTCGCCGGTGATGTCAGCAGCCTTCAGTGCGCCATTGATGGCGTGATAGGGCAGCAGACTGGCCATGAAGCCTCCCACAATGTTCTGGTCGGCAGCATCAAAGGCGGCATTGGTGGGCACAAACCAGGTCTGCGGGGAATCGGCCGCAGGATCGGCGATGCCGGCCGCGTTCATGGCTTCGACGAACTTGCTGAAGTTCGGATCGGTTGCCAACAGCTCGAGCATCGTCTTGGATGTGTCGCTGGCCAGGGTTGGCGCTTCAACAACCGGAGCTTCGGTCGGTTCGGCCGGGGCCTCGGTCGGAGCAGGGGCCGGCTCATCGGTCGGGGCCGGAGCCGGTACGTCGGTCGGAGCGACCACGGGAACTTCCGTCGGGGCCGCCGTCTGGCCGCCACCGCAAGCCACCAGCGCAATAGCGCCGAGCAGCAGCAGGACCACTAACAGATATCGCTTGGAATTTTTCATCATTCTCCTCTACATTTTGGTTTTACAACAATCGCCGAGATGGCGATATGGCAAACAAATTAAAAAGATGGTTCAGATCGGCAGTATCTACGATGAGATGCACCACCTCCATAAAATCCCGCCCAGTGTTTGCCTGGCGGGAGTATATCCAATTTCATGTTAAATAAGAATCGCGGCCGAAGGGCTGTTCAACTCTTCCGTCAGCGACCGGTTGAGATGGACGAGCGTGTCGGTGAACCGTTCGGCCATGCCGTTTTCCAGCGCCGTCAGCCGCAGCTCGATGTAGCCGCGATGGGCTTGCTCGACGCGCTCATGGAGAGCCGCCCCCGTCCCCGTCAGAAAAAGGCGTTGGGCGCGGCCGTCGCGTTCATGCGGCTGTCGCTCTACCAGCCCGTCGTTTTGCAATCCCTGCACCAGGCGAGTGATATTGCTTTTGTCGCAGAACATGCGTTGGCTTAACGAACTGGGAGAGATGCCGGGCTCATTGGCAATGTGCGCAAGGGCGTAGTAGCGGGGCACGGTGAGCGCGAACTGCTCCAGAAACTGGCGATCTCCGAAATCAAGCAGCAGGAATGACTCCTTGATTAAATCATACAGACGCACTTTATCGCTCATGCCCCCATGTCCGAATGGATACAAGTTGACACTGCAACTTTATCATAGGCTGACAAGGCTGTCAATGGGGATTTTGGGAACATTTGAATCGGCAACATCCGCAGATCAGTTCATTGACATTCCCGATCGCATCTGGTAATATCCGGTCTCACGCATGGGGGCGTGGTGTAGCGGTTAACACGTCGGCCTGTCAAGCCGAAGA
>CAZZJN010000034.1:0-10104 GCA_964654505.1 uncultured Ardenticatenaceae bacterium
CTGATGCAAGTGTTCATCTGCCTGGCGGCGATGAGAATCGACATCCGGATTGGCACATTCATTCCAGTGGCCACCGGTGTCCTGTTCCTCATCATGGGCTATTACATGGGCCACATCAAACCAAACTTTATGTTCGGCGTTCGCACACCCTGGACCATTACCAGCGAGCTCTCTTGGACCAAGACCCACCAGCTGGCCGGCTGGTTATTTTCCGCCCTAGGAGCGATCATGATCCTTGGCCCAATCTTCCTGAAAGGCGAGACGTGGGTTTGGTTGATGATGGTCGGCATCGCTGTTTTGTTGGTCGCGACGACCACCTACTCGTATATAGTCTGGAAGGACGATCCCAATCGCGAGCATATGAAACACAACAACGGTCCGGATGTTTAGCGGCACCGCGCCAGCGAACCCACCGGCGACCTGCTCCCGGTTTGCATCCGGAAGAATAATGCCGGCCATGCAAGGTTAAACCACGAGGTTTTCCGAAACTCTTCGTTGCAGCGCCGGTTTCCCATCCGGCGGCCCAGATTAAGTGTGAGGCCAATTTCTTAATCGGCTAACGAATACCGAATAAGAATCCGGCTCAACGGCAACAGGTCTCCGTTCTCAATCAACCTTCTCAACCGCGCCGCCGGCGCGCCGTCGATTATGTCATGGTGGAACGACATTGTGAATTGCAGGTATCCCCGAGGCTCAATATTACACTTGCTAAATCCAGGACAATGATATATACTATTGGTATATTCTTGTTAGAGGCGTCAGATTGATATGGATACTGCAAAACTCTTCACCAACGGCCGCAGCCAGGCCGTCCGTCTGCCCAAAGAATACCGCTTCGAAGGGTCGGAGGTTTTCATCAAGAAAGTCGGCGATGCCGTGATGCTTATCCCCTTCACCCAGTCATGGCAAACGCTCATCGACAGTCTGGATCAATTCTCCAATGATTTCATGGAGAGTCGGGAGCAGCCGCCAATACAAGAGCGCGAGTCACCATTCGCATGAAGTATCTTCTCGATACAGACATCTGTATCTACCTCATCAGGCAGCGCCCGGCGAGCGTGATTCGGGAAATGGCACGGCAGCAAGTCGGCGACGTGGGCCTGTCATCCATAACGGTTGCCGAGCTACAATATGGCGTGATGAAGAGTGCGCAGGTGGAGCGAAACCAATCGGCGCTGGTGCAATTCCTCGCGCCGCTGGTCATTGTCGACTTCGATGCGGCTGCCGCGACCGCTTACGGGAATGTTCGCGCCCTGCTGGAGCGAAACGGAACGCCCATAGGTTCGCTGGATACCTTGATCGCCGCTCATGCGCTGAGCCTGGATGTAACTTTGGTCACCAACAATGAGCGCGAGTTCAGTCGCGTACCTCGGCTGAAACTCGCAAACTGGACGGAAAAAAACGATTAGAAACCGAGTTTCTTCTGAGAAGTCCGGTTCCTAAACCAAATAATCGAGGAGCACACATGTCCCAATATGCTCACGGGGGCGAACTCGTCGCCCGCTCGCTGGCCGCCCAGGGCGTCAGCACGATCTACACCCTCTGCGGCGGCCACGTCGCGCCCATCTATGACGGCTGCCTCAACCACGACATCGCCGTCATCGACTTCCGCCACGAGCAGGCGGCCGCCCATGCCGCCGACGCCCACGCCCGGCTAACGCGTAATATCGGCGTGGCCCTCGTTACCGCCGGGCCGGGCGTCACCGATGCCGTCACCGGCGTGGCCAACGCGTACCAGGCGCGCAGCCCGATGGTCCTGCTGGGCGGGGCCGCGCCGCTGAAGACCAAGGGCATGGGCGCTTTGCAGGAGATGCCGCAGGTAGAGATGTTCCGCACCTTCACCAAGGCCGCCTTCACCATCGAGCGCACCGAGGACATTCCCGAGCAGATGGCCGAGGCCTACCGCGCCGCCCTCAGCGGCCGCCCCGGCCCGGTCTTCATCGAGCTGCCGTTCGACGTGCTGTTCAACGTCGTCGACTCGCCGGAGCGGATGCCCGATCGGGTGACCATCGATCCCGTCGCGCCGCCGGTCGACGCCGTGCAGGCCATGTTCGACCTGCTACGCGCCGCCGAGCGGCCGCTCATCATCGCCGGGACGCAGGTCTACTGGGACGGCGCGAGCGACGCCCTGCGCGAGCTGACCGACCAGACGGCTATCCCCGTCTTCACCAACGGCGCGGGCCGCGGCACGTTGTCGATGGACCATCCCCACTGCTTCAAAGCCACGCGCGGCAAGGCATTGCGGGCGGCCGATGTCGTCCTGCTCATCGGCACGCCGCTCGACTTCCGCCTCAAGTACGGCCGCGAGGATTGGAATCCCGACAGCAAGCTCATCCAGATCGAGAACGACGCCGCCGAGCTAAACCACAACCGGACGGCCAATGTGGCTCTGGTGGCCGATGCGCGGCTGGTGCTGGAGGCGCTGGCCGAGGGGCTGCAAGGTATCCGCTTCCAGCCGTGGCTGGATCAGGTGGCCGAGTGGGAGCGGGCACGCAACGAGAAGCAGGCGGCCTGGGAGGCGCTGGACGACGTGCCGGTGAATCACTTCCGTTTCGCGGCCGAGGTCAATCGCTTCGTGGACGAGAACACCATAGTCATCGGCGACGGCGGCGACATCGTCAGCGCCTGCGCCAAGGTGCTCAAGGTCACCCAACCGGGGCAATGGCTCGATCCCGGTCCGTTGGGTTGTCTGGGGGTCGGCGCGCCGTTCGCCATCGCCGCTCAACATCTATATCCCGACCGGCGGGTGCTGATCATCAGCGGCGACGGCTCCTTCGGGCTAAACGGCTTTGAGTTCGACACGGCCGCGCGCTTCGGGCTGCCCATCGTCGCCGTCGTTGGCAACGACGCCGGCTGGGGACAAATTCGCGGGCCGCAGGTGCAGATGGTAGGGGCTGAGCGAGCTATCGCCACCTCGCTGGCTCCCACTCGCTATGACAATGTGGTCGAGGCGCTGGGCGGCTACGGCGAGCTGGTCGAGGAGCCGGACGGCGTTTTCCCCGCGCTGGAGCGGGCTTTCGCGTCGGGCAAGCCGGCCTGCGTCAATGTGATGCTCGACCCGGCGGGCATGAGCAAGACAGGCGCGAGTTCGCCGTATATTGTGTGATGGATTGTGTTACCCATCGGCGAGAGTGACCATCTCACGCCATCAAACTGAATTGTGCTAAACTAGCAGCTTCAGAGGTTGATGATTAATAAGCCATCGTTATCAGGAGCAGGCATATGGATTCCTTATCGCTCTCCGAACGTGTTCTTAACGTAATTGATGAACTGGAACCGGGAGATACCCTGGAAGCTAAAGTAACCCGGCTGGCCGAGTCGGAGTTACGCCGCCGCTTGGCCCGCTACCAATTAGCCGACCGCCAATTTCAAGCCAAGTACGGCATGACTCTGGCGGATTTTGAAGCGCGCGGGATCGTGGTCGAATTGGGCTATTCCTATGAGGTGGAAAGCGATCATCAGGACTGGGACCTGGCTGTAGACGGTATTCGCAGTACAGAACGCCAATTAGCCGAGCTTCTGGATCTCCCGTGAACGTCGATGAGTTTGAACGTCACATTTTGACGGCTGCGACGCAATGGTCTTTTCTGCGCACAATCGATACCGTTGACAAGACTGATTACGCAGTGAAGTTGCGCCTTCACGTTGATGTAGAATGTTTCATTCAGATATACGCCAACGTGCATAAGGGCATCTTTAGCTACGCGCTTGTTCTCAATCGATCGCGCATCTATGGGCGAGATAATGAAGGAGGAACCCGGCACCGACACCCACACGGCCAACCGGATAACCATGATGTATCGCCGGAGGGTCGGACAGAGATCACCCCGGCACAATTCCTTGCCGAAGCACAAAAGGTATTAAAGGACGAAGGATTGTTGTAAACGAATACGCGCAAGGCTTATTTCAATCCCTCAAAAAACCCCGGCCGCTGCGCCAGATACCGGTTCACGATCGTCACGGCCGCCTCGACACCCCGCTCCGCTTTAATCAGCTGTCCCACCTCGGCCGCCCGCGCGCGCATCGCTTCATCGCTTGTCGCCACCTCGATGGCCTCGGCCAGGCGTTCGGTCGATAGCTCTTCCATGGCGACAGGTTGCGGCCCCGCCCCAAGCGCCAATACCCGATCGCCCCAGAACGGCTGGTCGCCAAAGAAGGGCACGACGACGTTGGGCACGCCCGCTCGCAGCCCGGCATGGGTCGTGCCGACGCCGCCATGATGGACAACGGCCGCCATGCGTGGAAAGAGCCAGTCGTGGGGCACGGCGTCGAGTTTCAGCACCGATTCGGGCAGGTCGCCCTCGGCCAGCCCGGCCCACCCGCTGAGCAGCACCCCGCGCCGCTTGCTCAGGCGCAGCGCCTCCAGGGTGACGGCCGTCAGCCGCTCCGGGTCGTTGCCGGTCATACTGCCGAAGCCGACATAGACCGGTCGATCGCCCGCAGCCAAAAACGTCGTCAACGTCTCCGGTGGCTCGTAGGCCGGCTCGTCCTGAAACCAGAAGCCGGTGACAAACGCCGCCTCGTTCCAATCGTGCGGCTTGGGCAGCACTGTCGGGCTATAGCCGTTGATGACCGGCAAGTGTCGCCGCAACATATCCAGAAATGGCCCGCCAAAGGAAAACGGCCGCAGCCCCAACAGGTCGCGCCGGACGTCGTTCATGATCGGGCGGATCATCTGCCAGAACAACTGGCCGCCGATGGCGTGAGTCGCGTAATTGAACAGCGCGCCGCCCTTGTGCCGGGTAGGGAAGATAGCGCTGGGAAACTCGCGGGTCGGGTTGACCGGTTGCAAATAGCTTTGAATGAACGGCTTGCCCAGCTTTTCGGCGACGTTATAAGCCATATAAAAGGCAGGGCCGGAGAACAGGATCAGATCCGCGCTGTCACAGGCCGCCAGCACATCGGCCGTTGCTTGATGAAGGGTGGGGCCGATCAGCTCGCGAAACCCGCGCACGAACCCCAGACCTCGGCGACCGGTCTCCATCCAGTCGCGCCCTTGTTGTTCCTGCACCGCGCCCATGGGATCGCCTTCAACGGGGCTGAAACCCAACCCATGACGCTGAATCCAGTCGGCAAAGAGAGCATGCGTCGCTAATTTGACGGCGTGGTCGCTCGCCATTAGGCCAAGGCCCAGCGCGATGAACGGCTGGACATCTCCGCGAGAACCGGTGGTAACGATGGTGATATGGGCCATAGTGTGGGGTTCGTCTCCGAACGTGTGCTAATATTGGCGGTTGTCCACCTATTCGATGGACGAACAAGATACTATCAAAGCGCGACCTTCGGTCAAGCGCGAGGGAGTGGAATGGACTTCAAGGAAAATGTGGTGATTCTGACCGGCGCATCAACGGGCATCGGCGAGGCGTTGGCCCATGCGTTGGCCGATCGCGGGGCCTGGCTCGTGTTGGCCGCTCGCAACGAGGAAAAGCTGGCGAATGTGGCGGCCGAATGCCGGAAGCGTGGCGGTCGCGCTCTTGTCGTGACCACGGACGTGACCGATGAGGGCCAATGTCGCGAATTGATCGAACGCGCCGTGGCCGAATACGGCCGAATCGACACGCTCGTCAATAACGCCGGCCTCAGCATGTGGATGAAGCTGGAAGCCGTCGAAGACCTGTCAACGCTGGAATACCTCATGCGCGTCAACTTCTTCGGCAGCATGTATTGCACCTACTACGCCCTGCCTTGGCTAAAAAAATCAAAGGGGCGCATCGTAGCCATCGCCAGCGTTGCCGCCCGAACCGGCGTGCCCACCCGCACCGGCTACTCCGCCAGCAAACACGCCATGGTGGGCTTTTTCGAATCGCTGCGCATCGAGGTAGAGGATGACGGCGTCAGCGTTACCATCGCCTATCCTGATTTCGTCGCTTCCGGGATGCACACTCGTTCGCTGGGCGCGGACGGCAAGCCGCTGGGACACAACCCGCTGCAGGTGGACAAGATCATGACCAGCGAGACATGCGCCCGGCTGATCATCGAAGGAGTGGCCGCCCGCAAGCGGCAGATCGTCATGTCCAACCGCGCGCGCTTTGGCCAGTGGCTTAAGCTCATCGCCCCCGGCAAGGTGGACGGGATCGCCAAGCGAGCGATCAAGGAAGGACGGTAAACGCGCCAGGCGGCAGGTAACAGCGAGGACTGTTACCTGCCGCTTGACTCTTTTTTAGGAAGCGTTCGCTGTGAAGTTGATATACAGTTCGACCTCTTCCTCTACGTTGGCCACATTGGGCACGCTGGGAATCTGCAGGTCGTAATCGACGCGATTGACGACGGCCGTGGCCGAGCCGGTGATCTGTGTCTCCGAGACGACCGTCGCCTCAACTGTGAAGGTCGCCGGCAAGGTGATATCGCGAATCGTGAGATCGCCCGTCAGCGTGAAGGTCACCATCTCACCGACGGCAGCCGCTGCCGGTAACCCCTCAACTCCAGTCGGTGTGAAAGTGATGAATTCAAAAGCGCCGGTATCCAGAATTTCATTCTGAATCGCCCGATTGCGGAAGTTGTTGTCCGTCTGTAGCGTGCGGGCATTGATCTGGATAACTCCCACCTGGGTCTGGCTCAGATCGGCCAGGTTGAGTGACAACTGTCCTGCGACCTGATTGGTTGTGCCGACGACCGTCTTGCGCTCGCCGCGTAAATCCTCATCCAGCTGGAACCGCACCTCGGACGCGGCCGAGTCGATGGTAAAGACACTCGCCCCGCCCGCGGGCGCATCGGCGGGAGCGTCTGTCGATGCGGTCGCAGCCTCCGTCGGTGCCGGGTCTAACGCCGGTTGGGTCGCTTCAGCAGGGACTACCCCGGCCGCCTGCGTCTCCAACGGGATCGCCTCGATCGGCCCGCTGGCCGCCTCAGGCTCCTGAAACACACCGCAGCCCACCAGAGCGAGCGCGGCAATCCATGTCAACAATATATACAGTGGTAATTTCTTCATCCATCTCCTTGTTTTTGTGCGGGCTAAATCGTCCGCAAATTACCGCCTGACTCTGCCATCCCAAAATAAGAACAGGCTGAATCGGGCGTAGCAAACACATTAATATTTTTCACGAGTGGGTTGGTTCATTGGGAGGCGACATCGGCAGGGCGATGGTGAATTGCGCTCCACCGCTCACGTTTTCGGCCGTGATTTGGCCCCCGTGGGCCTCAACCAGCGAGCGGGCGATGGCCAGCCCCAGACCGGATGCGCCGTCAGCCGGCTGCCGCGCCGCGTCCCCCCGATAAAATCTATCGAAGATATGCGGCAGGTCATCCACTGGGATCCCCGGGCCGCTGTCACGGATGCGAAGCAGCACGCGGTCGCCCGCGCGAACGGACGACAACTCAATGCGGCCGCCGTCGGGCGTATGGCGCAGGGCATTGCCTACGACATTGCCCAACACCTGCAACAGGCGATCAGGATCGATCAGAATTGGCGGCGTATCCTCTCCCTCAACCGTAAGAGTGATGCCGCGCGCTTCGGCCGCGGGCAAGTTGGCCAGCGCCGTATGCTCCAGCAGGCTGCGCGGTTCCACCGGTCGCCGGACAAGCGACAGTCGGCCCGCGTCGGCCAGCGACAGGGTGCGCAGATCCTCGATGAGTCGATTGAGATGCTGAGCCTGGAGATATAAGGCCTCGTAGACCTCCGGCGACCCGGGCAGCTTGCCGTCGGCCAGCGCCTCGGAATAGCCAAGGATGACGCTCAATGGCGTGCGCAGGTCGTGGGCGATATCAGCCGTCATCTGGCGGCGCAACTGGTTGGCATGCGCCAGATCGGCGCTCATTCGATTGAACGAAGTCGCCAGTTGGCCGATTTCGTCGTCAGTTCGCACCGGCACCTGATGGCCAAGCTCGCCGGTAGCCAGAACTTGCGTGGCTTCGGTCAACTCCCTGACCGGGCGCGAGATGGTCCCGGCCAAAATGCCGGCCAGCACCAACGCCAAAACGGCCGCGCCTCCCGCACTCCAAAGGATAGCCCGATCGACTCCGGCCAGGAACCTGGCTTCCGGCGATCCCCGGCTGTTATCAATACCCGGTCGCTCGCCAAACCACAGGTAGCCGACGACTTCTCCATCGACCTCGACAGGCAAGACGCCCGGATTCCCCTGTCCAATATCGCTCGCCGCCTCCCCTAATCGATAGCGACCGGCATTGCTGAAAAGGATACGGCCATTGGCGTCGGCCAGGGCCACGAGCGGAGCGTTATTGCCGAAAGGTCCCTGACCGCCCGGCCCCTGGCCACCAGGCCCACGTCGCCACGGCAACAGGTCCTCAACGCCATCCCAACTGTCATGGGTCGAATAATAATCGGCAACGTTGTTAAGGATATCTGTCTCAAATCTGTCGATGACGAATTCGTCAAATTGTCGCCGTGTGAGGCGGCCGACGAAGACGGCGACCAGAAGCGCTCCGGAGAGGCCAACGACCAGGAAGGCAAGTGTGAGTTTCGATGCCAGGGAGCGCATGGTGTCAGGCTGCAACCGGCTCGGCCGCCAGCCGGTAGCCGATGCCATAGACGGTGACGATATAACGCGGCTTGCCGGGATCCGGCTCGATCTTGGTGCGCAAGTTTCGTATGTGGACGTCGATGGTGCGCTCATACCCATCGTAGGCGTCACCCTGGAGCCTGTCCAGCAGATCCAGCCGCGAGAACACACGGCCGGGCGAGGCCAGAAAGATCGCCAGAAGATCAAACTCCGAGGGGGTCAGGTCAACGTTGGTTCCGGCGGCCGTTACCTCATGACTGTCCCGGTCGAGCGTCAATTCCCCCGCGCGAAGCAAGGCAGAGCTTCTGCTACCCACCTCTTTGTCGGCGCGACGAAGGACGGCCCGAACGCGAGCGGTCAATTCGCGCATGCTGAACGGCTTGGTCATATAGTCGTCCGCGCCCAGCTCAAGCCCCAGCACCTTGTCATTCTCTTCCACCTTGGCGGTCAGGATGATGATCGGCGCGCTTCCCTCGCGGCCGTAGGCGGAGATAAACTCATACCCGCCCAGTTCCGGCATCATCAGGTCGAGGATGATCAGATCGGGGCGTTCCTGGCGAGCGACGAAGAGAGCCTCGCGGCCGTTGGCGGCAGTCACCACACGAAAGCCGTCCTGCGTCAGATAGGCCTTGACCATCGTCCGCAAGCTCTCCATGTCGTCGACCACCAAAATCGTCTTGCTCATCCAATTACTCCGTCCTCGCCACCGCGCAAAGGCTATCCTTATTGTATCCGGGTTTGCAGCAGATGGGACCCGCGGCTTAACCTTCATCAGAAAGGAGCGCAACGATCTGCGCTCCTTTCTAAATCATAGACCTTGTTCCTGATTAGACACCCGGCTCCTTGCCGATTGATTTCGATGGTGCATTAACGGACAACGCCACATTCGGTCCAGTCGGGTGTCATAATCACCAACGGCCGCCGCCACCGCCGCGGCCACCACGACCACCGTGACGACCGCCACGTCCGCCAAAATTAAAATGATCCATGCTCAGGAATTCGTCCGCCTGAGCCTGGGTGATCACGCCATCGTCGACCGCCTGCTGCACGGCCGCTTCAATAGCGGTCTGGGCATTCGCCTTCAGCGTCGTCGCGTCGAGGTCGCTTTCATCGATCAAGTCGCGCAACGTTTTACCGCCAGCAATCGCAGCTTCCAGATCCTCAACCGGCATCCCCAGCGCGGCGGCCATAATCGCCTGATGGTCGATATATTCCTGCAAGGCGCGCTTTGCCAGCATCCTGTCGGCCTGTTCCTGTGTGATCTGCCCAGCGGCTACGGCATCGGACGCCGTCGCGGCATAGGCTTCATCCTGGGCCTCTTGCAGTCGCTCAACCGTGATGCCCAGCGCTTCGGCCAGATTCTCCAGCCAGGCATTGTTGCCTTGGCCACGGCCAAAGCCGCCCCAGTGACCCAGTCCGAAGCCTCTGAAACCGTCGGCTTCCGGCGTGATCCCATCCTGCGTTGGAGTTTCCGCCTCGGGAGTCGCCTCCTGAGCGAACGCGGCGCGTCCAAGCCAACCTAATGCCAGAAAGGCCATACCGCCGATCAAAAGAATCAACCCGACCTTCTTCTTTTCCATTATGTGTTTCTCCATGCTGTCCCGGGTTCGGCTTCAATTCATCATCCTGAATACCCGGCTAACTGTTT
>CAZZJN010000034.1:10204-24394 GCA_964654505.1 uncultured Ardenticatenaceae bacterium
AAGCGCCGGGGTATATAGCGGCCGTCGCTTTGCAGGATGTGGCTCTTGGCCGTGTCGCGCAGACAGACGGCCAGGATCTCCTCCACGATATGGGATTGCATGGCCGGCTCCTCGATTGGGAACAGGACTTCGACCCGCCGATCCAGGTTGCGCGGCATCAGATCGGCGCTGCCCATGTAAAGCGACGGATCGCCATTGTTGTGGAAGTAGTAGACGCGCGAATGCTCCAGGAAGCGGCCGACGATACTCATCACCTGGATATTATCGCTGACTCCGGCGATGCCCGGACGCAGGCCGCAAATACCGCGAACGATCAGATCGATCTTCACGCCCGCCTGGGACGCCATATAGAGATGGCGGATGATCTCGCCATCCACCAGCGAATTGCATTTGAAGATGAGCCGCCCCTTCGACCCCAACTCGGTTTCGCGCCGGATCATCTCCAGCAATCTGGGGCGAATGGTGACCGGCGCGACCAGGAACTTGCGATACGCTTCCTGGCGGGAGTATCCGGTCAGAAAGTTGAACAGATCGCTGGCATCATCGGCCATCTCTTCATCATCGGTCATGAAGCCGATATCGGTGTAGATTCGAGCCGTGACATTGTTGTAATTCCCGCTGGACAGATGAACATAGCGCTTGATGCCATCCCGTTCACGCCGAACGATCAGCGACACCTTGCAATGAGTCTTCAGGCCGATCAACCCGTAGGCCACATGGACGCCCACCCCCTCCAGCTCCTGCGCCCATTGGATGTTGGTTTCCTCATCAAAGCGAGCCTTCAGTTCAACGACGGCCGCCACCTGCTTGTTGTTCAATCGGGCCTTCTTGAGAGCCTGCAGCACCGGCGGGTTATTGCCGACACGATAGAGGGTCGTCTTGATAGCCAGCACGTTGGGATCATCGGCCGCCTGTTCCAGCAGATTGACGACCGGGGAAAAGCTGTCATACGGGTGATGGAACAGGAGATCGCGCTGACTGATAACGCTGAAGATGCTGCCGCGCAGGTTTTGCAACGATGGCGGCGTGCGCGGGGTAAACGGTTTATCCTTCAGATCAGGCCGCTCCAGTTTGTGCAATTCCGACAGGCTACTGAGGCCAAGGGGGCCGTTGGTGGTGTAGACGTCGTAGGCATCGACCCTCAGGTTTGACATGAGGATGCTGCGCACCTCCGGCGGCATGCTCTCGTCCAGCTCCAGACGCACAACCGTGCCGAAGTGGCGTTGGCGCAGGTTCTCTTCCATCATCAGCATCAGATCGTCCGCTTCTTCTTCCTGGAGCTCCATGTCGCTATTACGGGTGACGCGAAACGGATAGGAAGCGACGATCTCCATGCCGGGAAACAGCCGGTCCAGATTGGCGGCGATGACTTCCTCCGACCAAACGAACTTCTGCACCGCGGGTGTCGATAGCTGATCGGGATCGAAGCGTTTCAGGGGCACCAGCCGGGATAGGGGCGGCGGCACTTTGACCCGCGCGAATCGCAAATCGCCGGTTTTCGGATCGCGAACCTGGACGGCCAGATTGAGGCTCAGGTTGGAAATGTGGGGAAACGGACGGCTGGGATCCGAGGCGAACGGCGTCAACACAGGAAAGATTTCCCGCTCATAGTAGGCCCGCAATTTATTGCGTTGCGACTTGCTCAACTCGTCGTAGCGCAGGACATGAATATTGCTCCCGGCCAATTCCTGCAGGAGTTGGTCGCGCCAAATACCGTTGGCCTCCGAGAAAAGTTGCGTCAGCGTGCGGTGGATGGTGGCCAACTGCTCCCGGGGCAGCAAACCGTCGGCCGCGGTAGACGTCAGTCCCAATTTGAACTGTTGCTTCAGGCCCGACACGCGCACCATGAAAAATTCATCCATGTTGGCATGGAAGATAGACAGGAATTTGACCCGTTCCAGCAGTGGATGTTCCGCCTGGGTCTCATGCAACACGCGACGATTGAACTCGATGCTGCTTAACTCGCGATTGATATACAGGCTGGGGTCGCGCAAGTCGATGACCGGAGCGGCCGTCTGTTTTGCTTGGGCGGATTTGCGCTTCTCCTGAACCGTATCAAGGCCTGGAATCTCCGACATGTCGCCTCCAAAGTGAGCCGGCTTCCCTATTGATGCTATCGATGGTAGCATGACCGTGTGAAAAGTGAGATACTCTCCACAAGATGCGTAAAAGCGTATTATACATAATTCTATTGACTCTGATAATCACCGGTTGCTCGTCAGGCGGCCAACCGGAGGCGGGAAATGCGATCCCCGCGGCCGTCCAGAACCCGCCCACCCCACCGATCACCCCCCTGCCCGGCGAAACCACCCAACAGGATAATAGCCCTCGCCTCGACCCTCCGGGCAGTTCCCAAAGCGACGGCTTGTTGCCGACACCCACCCTGGCCGGCGCTTCCCAGGTAACCGGAGCCGGCAGCGAGACTGTTTTGCCGCCCCCACCCCCGCCAACCGCCACTTTTCCGGCAGGCGAAACCGCGCAATACACCATCTCGGCCGCGCCGGGCGTGCCCGCTGATCTCATCGCCGCCGCCCAGGCCATTGCCGCCCAGGCCGTTGCCGCCGACAACCGGCAACTGTTCAGTTGGGTGGACACTGATCCGGCCAACCCGGCGGCCGACGTTCTGCTGACCGTCAACAACGGCACGACTATCGCTCATTGGCTCTACGTCGTGGCCGCGCCCTTCGCCACCGTCGCCGACGACACGACCTGGCCTTCCGTAACCGCGGGCTGGGCATCGGGTTCGTCGGAGTTGGGCCGTCTGTTCGTCGATCCGGCGACGGCCGCCGCGCTAACCGCCGCCTGGGGACCATCGGCCGGGGCACAAACCATCGCCGACGATTTCATCGGCCAGGTCTGGGCGGCACGGCCATCATGGATCATCGTTCCCTTCGAGAATCTGCGGCCGGAATGGAAGGTAATCCGGCTGGACGGCCGCTCGCCCCTGACCCATGACTTCAGCCCCGACGGCTATCCTCTGTCACTGCCGATGACGGTCACCGGCGATCCGGCGGCAGTCGAGGCCTTTCTGGCGCGCTGGGCCGGCCCGACCGTCAATCGCAATCCGGATAATCTAAGCCGGGTGGCGATGACCGGCGTGACGGCTCTGGTGCGGGCCACCGCGGCCCAGATGGAGAGTAGAGGGATTCTCTGGCCGGGTGAAGAAGTAGGGCCGGTACTCCAATCGGCCGACATCGCCCACATCAGCAACGAGGTATCATTCGCCGCCGACTGCCCGCCGCCCGATCCCTATGGCGGCACAACCTTCTGCTCGCGCGATCCGTACTTCGAGTTGATCAAGCATCTGGGGATCGACGTCATCGAACTGACGGGCAACCATCTGAACGACTACGGCCGCGAGCCGTTGTCACGGACGATCGACATGTACGAGGCGGCGGGGATGCAATGGTTCGGCGGCGGCCGCGATCTGGCTGATGCGAGTCAAGCCGCCATCTTCGAGCATAACGGCAATCGCATCGCCTTCGTCGGCTGTAATCCCGTGGGGCCGGCTAACGACTGGGCGCTGGTCGACGCCGCCGGCTCCCGCCCGTGCGGCGACGACTTCACGGCACAGATCGCCCAGCTGCACAGCGAGGGTTACATCGTCATCGCCACGCTGCAATACAATGAACATTATGTCTATTACGCTCCACCCGATCAGGTGGCCGCCTTCTCGGCGCTGGCCGCGGCCGGGGCGACGGCCGTCTCCGGCAGCCAGGCTCATCACATCCAGGGGTTCGCCTTCGAGAACGACGCGTTCATCAACTATGGGCCGGGCAATCTGTTTTTCGACCAGATGGATATGATGGGCACGCGCCAGACGTTTGTCGTCACCTATGTTATCTACAATGGCCGCCTCATCAGCGTGGAGTTGTGGACAGGCCTAATCGAAAATTGGGCGCGGCCGCGGCTGATGACGCCGGAGGAGCGCGCCGATCTCCTGCAGACCGTTTTTGAGGCCAGCGGTTGGTAGGTGGCAGCGACAAGACCAAGTCCCATTTTGCCGGGGAATCCGTTTGCGCGACGGTTCAATAATGACTAAAATGGGTCTGTTAATCGCGGCCCCGTAGCTCAACGGCAGAGCAGTTGACTCTTAATCAATTGGTTTTAGGTTAAAATCATTTCGGGGTCATACAAAAGCGCCCCTATTTAAAACAGGAGGGGCACTTTCATTATTTATGAGCGTACCGGGTTGACCTGACTAATTCGCTCGACCGATCCGCTCGCCACCATTCACATTGGTCAGCGGCGGCACGATCGACGGCTCCGGTGCGTGCTCCGGCTCGGTCACCTTCATCGGCGGGCCGACCGGCTCCAGCAAGGCCACAGCCATCACTTCATCCAGATGGCCAACAGGGATTAGCTCCATGTCCTGGCGGACACGCTCGGGCAACTCGGGGATGTCCTTGGCGTTATCCTTCGGCAGCAGCACCGTCTTTATCCCTGCGCGGTGGGCGGCGATGGTCTTCGACTTCAGACCGCCGATGGGCAGCACCTTGCCGCGCAGCGTCACCTCGCCGGTCATGGCCACGTCGCGTCGCACCGGCCGCTGGGTCAGGGCGGAGATGACCGCCGTGGCCATGGCGATGCCCGCGCTGGGGCCATCCTTGGGGGTCGCGCCATCGGGCACATGGATGTGGACGTTGATCTTGTCGAACAGCGTCGGCTCCAGCCCCAACCTGCGCGCGTTGGCCCGAGCATAGGTCAGCGCGGCCTGCGCCGACTCCCGCATCACATCGCCCAGCGAGCCGGTCAAGGTGATTCGGCCGTTGCCCTCGCTCAGACTGACCTCGATGGGCAGCGTGTTGCCGCCGTAGTGATTGACCGCCAGCCCGGTCACCAGGCCGACCTCATCCCGTTCTTCGATGACGCCATAGGTGAATTTCATCGGCCCCATGATCTCTTCGATGTCGGCCTCGGTCACCTCAAACGGTCCGGTCTCGCCGGAGGCAACCCGCACGGCCAGCTTGCGCGCCACCTTGCCCAGATTGCGCTCCAGTTGCCGCACGCCCGCTTCCATGGTGTAGTAGCGAATGATATTGCGCAAGGCTTCATCACCAATCGTTATGTCAATGTTCGCGATGCCGTTGGCCGCCTGTTGCTTCTTCAGCAGGTATTGCCGGGCGATAGCCAGCTTCTCGTCCTCGATGTAGCCGGGCATGGTGATGCTCTCCATACGGTCGAGCAGCGGCGCGGGAATGGTCCCAAGCTGGTTCGATGTGGTGATGAAGATAACCTGGCTCAGGTCATAGGGCGCCTCGAGATAGTGGTCGGTGAAGCTGTGGTTCTGCTCGGGATCGAGCACTTCCAGAAGCGCCGATGACGGGTCGCCCCGCCAGTCCGCACCCACCTTGTCGATCTCGTCCAGGACGATGACGGGATTGCGCGTCCCGGCGTCACGCATGGCGCGAATAATCCGACCGGGGAGCGCGCCGATATAGGTGCGGCGATGGCCGCGAATCTCGGCTTCATCGCGCACGCCACCCAGACTGATGCGCACCATCTCGCGGCCGATAGCCTTGGCCACCGAGGTCGCGATCGACGTCTTGCCCACTCCGGGCGGGCCGTTCAAATTGATGATCGCGCCCTTCATATCCTTGCCGGCCAGCTTGCGCACGGCGACGTACTCGACGATGCGTTCCTTGACGTCTTCCAGACCATAGTGGTCGTTGTCGAGCACCTCCCGGACATGGGCGATGTCGAAATTGTCCTCCGTCTCGGCCGTCCAGGGCAGTTCGGTGAGCCACTCCAGGTAGGTGCGTATGACCCCGGCCTCGGCCGACTGCGGCCCCTGATACTCCAGGCGTTTCAGTTCATTCATCGCCCGCTCAAGCACCTTGGGCGGCATCCCGGCGTTCTCAACCTTGGAGCGTAAGTCTTCCGGCCCGTCCTCGGCATCATCGCCCAGTTCCTTGCGGATGGCCTTCATTTGCTCGCGCAGCATGTAGTCGCGCTGCGCCTTCTCCGCGCCCTCGCGAGCGTCGGTTTGAATCTTGCTGCGGATGTCGGCGATGCGCACTTCCTGGCGCAGATGTTCCAGAACCGTCTCCAGGCGAGAGCGGCCGTTGAGATCGGTCAATAGCTTGACCTCAGCATCAAACGGCAGATTGATCAGACCCGCAATATAGTCAGCCAGTTCGCCGACCGTTTTGCTGGCCCGCGTCATCATCATGACTTGCTGGTTCGTCTCGCCCACCAGCTCGATATACTGCTCCAGATAGGCGATAGCCTCCAGCTTTAGCGCTTCATCGACGGCGTCTTCTTCGGCCAGTTCTTCGTAGCGACCGATGAGAAACGGCTCTGTGCCGTCAATGCCCAGCAGCCGCACGCGCCGGCGCAATTCGACCAGCATCTGAATGCCGACCGGCGTGCGCAACATGTCGCGTGCGGTGGCCAGCAGGCCGATGGGGAAAATATCTTCCGTACCGGGCGTCTCCACCTCAGCGTCGCGTTGAACGACGATCAACAGATCGCCGCCGTTCTCGATGGCTTCCTGAACGGCCGCCAGGGACGTCCGCCGTCCGATAGACACGGTGGTGGTGATGCCGGGGAAAACCGTGCCACCGCGAAGGGGCACGACCGGTATCGGTTTTGATTCGTAATGATTGTTCATAACTCTCCCTCGACCCATTTATAACGAAGTATAAATGGCGATGCTGGGATTTTACTTGGGGGGAACAGACAATGCGATAGCGAGGTATATGAGTTGCGTAAGAAAACCCGAACATATGACCGAATGGAATCCGCTTGCCATTGGAATGATCTTCCCTGAAATCGCCTATCAAGGGCATTGCGAATTTCCCCGTTTGAGCGAAAATTTCACCGTCAGTTCGATCAAAAAGGAGTGCACCGGTGTTGGGAATGAAGAACCGTATCGCGCCAATCGGGCTATCGACGATCATCTTCATGCTGTCGTTGCTCGCTACCGGCCGGATCGCTGCCCAGTCCGCAATGATGCCCATAGGGGAGATCCAGGGCACGGCCGGCGTCTCGCCCTACCTCAACCGCTTCGTCAACTTCCGCGGCGTGGTCGTCGGCCGCTATGAGGACGAGAACACTCGCGGCGACGTCTATTACACCCTGTATGTCCAGGACACTCCCGACACATCCGACGGCGACCCGGCCACATCGGACGGCATCGCCGTCTTTCTCGGTCGCGATCCCCGCCCGGATATCGCTCCGGGCGATCGGATCCGGGTCGGTGGCAAGGTGACGGAGTTCTACGGACTAACGGAGATCGACGACAAGGGGCTGGTCCTGTCCGTCGAGGAATCCGGCGGCATGCTGCCCGTCCCGATAATCATCGATCCGCCCGCGGACATGGATGCGCAGCTCGCCTACTTCGAAGCGCTGGAGGGGATGCGCGTGGCTTTCAGGGATGGAGCAGTCGTCGCCGGGCCAACCCACTCCGGCTGCGGCTTTGCCGTCATCGACAACGCGGCGGCGGCCGAACTGCCGATCATCCGTCGCTTCGATGACGATCCGACCGGTCGCGTGGCCCCCGTTCTCTATCCCAGCGACCGGCAGTGCGACGACATCCCGCAGGTCAAGACGGGCGATGGCCTGACCGGGCTGGAAGGCGCACTGACTTATAACTTCGATCAGTTCAAGATCATCATCGATTCGGCCGATGGGCTAACGATCACCCCAGCCGAGATGCCCGTCGCCTCAACCCTGCCGCCGGTCGGCCCCGCGCAAATCGTGATAGCCTCGCTCAATCTGAAAGATTATTTCGACACAGTGCGTGACACCAACGAACAAGGCGAGCCGGTGTGGACGGCCGACGAACTCCTCGCCCGTCAAACGAAACTGGCCCACGTCATCGCAGACGTCCTCAATTGCCCGACACTTTTGGCCATGCAAGAGGTGGAGCACGAGGCATTGCTGGTCGATCTGGCGGCCGAGTTGCGAGAGGAATGCGGGTTTACCTATCAGGTGAGCCACATCGAAAGCCCCGATGCGCGCGGCATCGACAACGCGCTGATCAGCGATCCGCGCCACGTGACCGTCGACGACATGGCCCTCCGCCAAACCTGCTCCCCGGTGCCGACAGAGATTGCCGATCCGACGATTAGATGCGAGGGTGGTCAGGAGCCTTTGTTCGGCCGCCCGCCGCTGCAGATCCTGACCCACATTGATGGCCGCCCCACCACCATTTTCGTCAATCATTTCAAGTCAAAACGCGGTGGTGAGGTCGAAACCGATCTCCAGCGCATCCGGCAGGCGGTCTATCTGAACAGGCTGGCGGCCGAACTGTTGACGGCCGACCCATCGGCGCGGATCGTCGCCCTGGGGGATTTCAACGATACCGATTTGTCTCCCGCGCTGGCCCTGCTGACCGACCCGGCACAAGGCGGCCGCTTCATTAACGCTCTGGCGAACATCCCGTCCGACGAGCGCTATACCTACAACTTCGGCGGCGTGGTCGAGTTAATTGACGCTATCTTGCTCTCGCCCGTTCTGTTGGAAGAAATCAATCTGGCTACCATCCTGCATATCAACACCGATTTTCCCATCGCCTGGTCTCTGGATACATCGCCCGAACGGCTGGCTTTCCGCGTATCGGACCACGATGTCCCCGTCGTTGTCCTCGGGCAGCCCCAGGAACCGACGGCCGAGCCGCTCCCCACATCCACACCCACACCCGCTCCCTCGCCGACGACATCGCCGGAAGCCGAGCAGCCTACAGCCTCGTCGACCGAACCGACGGCCGAAGCGACTACGGAGTTCACCCACACGGCCGCGCCCGACACATCCTTAAGTGAACCTCATCCAGCGACAGGTCAGACGGCATCGCATTGGCTCATCCTGGCGATCGGAGGTATCCTCATCCTGTTCATGGCCATCGTTTTCATCCGATCGAGACGCTAACGCAAAAATGACCTATCGGGTTTATGGATGGCCAGGGCAAATCAATTGAGTTTCAGCAAACCAACCAGAGGCTGAGCGCGTGGACGAAGAACGAACATCCCAACCCAGGGGCGAGGTGGAGCCGGAAACCATTCGCGGCCTGCTGCAACACGTCGCTCTGGGCGTCAGCCAAACGGTCATCGTCGCCCGCGGGCCGCAGATGATCGCCTATCGCGGCATGCTCAAGCAAGTCGAGGCGCTGGATGTGGCCGCCCACGTGGCTCAGACCTGGCGCGAATCCAATCAAACCCAGCGCGTTCAGTTCATGCGTCTGCCCCTCTCCCCCATCCCCAGCCTGCTGCTCACCTACCCCCTGCGCGACGGCTACCGGCTCATCCTGGTGGACAATGAAGGCACCTCGCTCACCCCGTTACGCAAGTTGAGCGTTCAATTGCTGGGCGCGCTCGAAGTCGCCGGAATCGGCTGAAACCCGCCATGCATTCGCCCCGCCAAACATCGAGAAACACATTATGACCACGGAAAGACTTGTGCTCATCGATGGCCACGCGTTGGCCTACCGGATGTTCTTCGCCCTGCCACTTGAATCCTTCACGACCAAGGAGGGCGAACCGACCAACGCAACCTACGGCTTCTCGCGCATGTTGCTCGACCTCATCCTGGCCGCCGAACCGCCGGAGTATCTGGCCGTCAGTTTCGACACCGGGGCAACCTTCCGCGACGAACTGTTCGAGGCCTACAAGGGCACGCGCGAGAAGATGCCCGACGAACTGCGAGTACAGATCGAACGCATCAAGGAAGTCATCCGCGCGCTGAAGATCCCCATCCTCGAGTTGGAGGGGTATGAGGCCGACGACGTGCTGGGCACGGTAGCGACCCAAATGCGTGGCGTCGTACCGGTCTACATCATCACCGGCGACCGCGACCTGCTGCAACTGGTGAACGACAACACGCAAGTCGAACTGCCGGCCCGGCGATCCGGCTCAAGCGGTGAAGTGTACGACGCGGAGCAAGTCATGGCCTATCTGGGCGTGCGGCCGGATCAGGTGGTGGACTACAAAGCGCTGGTGGGCGACGTCAGCGATAACATCCCCGGCGTAAAGGGCATCGGCGACAAGACGGCCGTCAAGCTGCTGGCCGAATACGGCACGCTGGCCAACCTCTATGACCACCTCGACGAGATCAAGGGCGCGATGCGACAGAAGCTCGAGGACGGCCGCGAATCGGCTCAACTGAGCTACAACCTGGCCCGCATTGTCACCGACGCGCCCATCGCCGTCGATCTGAAGGATTGCGTGACAAAGGATTTCGACGCCGCGCCGGTGCTGTCCATCTTCCGGGAACTGGAGTTCCGCTCGCTATCCAAGGCTCTGGCGGCGGCGCTGGACACGGCCGAACTGCCCGAAGCGACCGGCAGCGGCGACGGAGCATGGCAGCCCACCGAGGTGACGGTCGTGCGCGACGAGGCCGGATTGGCCAAACTCGTGCGAGAACTCGACGACGCGAAGTGGATCAGCTTCGATCTGGAGACCGACAGTCTGGAACGGCTGACGGCCGGGATCGTCGGCTTTTGCCTGGCCGTCGCGCCGCCACGAGCCTACTACATCCCGGTCGGCCACGTGACCGGTTCGGCTCAGGCAGATTCAGGCCAGATGAACCTGTTCGCCGGCTCGGCCGAACTGGTACCCGGGCAATTGCCCGTCGGCCGTGTGCTGGAGTCGATTCGCCCGGCCATGACCAATCCGGCCATCCCCAAGGTGGCTCATCACGCCAAGTTCGATGCGATGATCCTGGAACAGCACGGCCTGACCGTCTCGCCCATCCGATTCGACACGATGATCGCCGAATGGCTGACCGACCCGGCCACGAAGCACAAGGGGCTTAAGGACCTGGCACGCCACCGGCTGGGGGCGGAGATGACCGATATCGACGAACTCATCGGTCGCGGCAAGGCCCAACGCTCATTCGCCGAGGTGCCCATCGATCTCGCCGCTCCCTACGGCGCGGCCGACGCCGATATGACCTTGCGCCTCATGCCGCCGCTGCAACACGAGCTTGAGGAAAAGGGGCTAACCCGGCTGATGGATCTGGAAATGGACCTCATGCCGGTTATCGCCGACATGGAGCGCGCCGGCGTGCGCATCGACGTCGAGTTCTTTCGCCACATGTCGCAAGACCTCGAGGCGGCGATGCTCCGGCTGGAACAGACTGTTTATGAGATCGCCGGAGAGATGTTCAACATCAACTCCACCCAGCAGCTGAGCGACATCCTGTTCAAGAAGTTGCAATTGCCGCATGAGGGATTGAAGCGCATCGCCAGCGGCCATTATTCGACGGCGGCCGATGTGTTAGACAACCTGAAAGCATCCGACACTACCGGCATCATCGACGCCATCATCGAGTATCGCGAGCTGGGCAAGCTCAAGGGCACCTATGTCGATGCCCTGCCGCAACTGATCAACCCCGCCACAGGTCGCATCCACACCAATTTCAGCCAGACCGGAGCGATCACCGGCCGGTTGGCCAGCAGTAACCCCAATTTGCAGAATATCCCTATCCGCAGCGAGATCGGCCAGCAGCTGCGGCGCGGCTTCGTCACCGAGCCGGGCTGGGCGTTTCTCTCGGCCGACTACTCCCAAGTGGAGTTGCGTATCCTGGCCCATATCAGCCAGGACCAAACGCTGCTGGAGGCGTTTCGCAACGACCAGGACATTCATACCGCCACGGCCGCCACTATCTATGGCATTCCGGCCGAAAAAGTCACCAAAAACCAGCGCCGCTTTGCCAAGGTTATCAACTTCGGCCTCATCTACGGCATGGGGCCGTTCCGGTTGGCACGCGAGACCGGGCTGACACTGGGCGAGGCCGAGACCTACGTCAAGAAATATTTCAATCAGTTTCCGGGCATCGAGCGATATCTGGAGGAGACCCGGCGCAAGGCACGCATCGACGGCTATGTCGAGACGCTCTTCGGCCGCCGTCGCTACTTCCCGGTGTTCAAGTCGACCATGAGCAGCGCCAACCGGCAAGCCGTCAATCGAGCCGATCGCGAGGCGGTTAACCACCCCATCCAGGGCACGGCGGCCGACATCATCAAGCTGGCCATGATCCGGCTTCATGCCGAACTGAAGGAGCGGTATCGCGCCCGCTTGCTGCTCCAGGTTCATGATGAGCTATTGCTCGAATCGCCTCTGGAGGAACTCGATGAAGTGCGCGAGCTGGTCGTGGATATCATGAGCAACGCCTTCAAGCTGGACGTGCCCCTGAAGGTGGAGGCCGAGACCGGCTCCAACTGGCTGGAACTGAAAGAATGACACGGACTGACGGCCGTTCGGGACGACAGGTTACGATGGAAACAAACATACGTCGTTTAATCAGGTCTATTTTCACCGCGCGAGTATGGATCGTCTTGCTCCTGGTGGGGCTGGTCGCCGTTCTGGGCCAAACCCGGCAGCCGGTCACAGCTCAGGCGACCGCACAGCCCAATGTCATCTTCATCGTCGTCGACGCCCTGCGCGCCGATCACGTCTCCGCCTACGGCTACGAGCGGCCGACTACACCTCGCCTGGATGCCTTCATGGTCGGGGGCGTGCGCTTCGCCGAGGCGACATCGCCCTCCTCGTGGACCTTCCCCTCCAATGTCACCATGTTCACCGGCCGCATGCCGCAACGCATCCGCATGAATGACTGGGGCAGCTTCAACGCCGTGATCCCGCCGGAAGAGATGACGCTTGGCCAGGCGATGAAAAGCGGCGGCTATCGCACGGCAGGCTTTGTCACCAACTACTATCTCGACAGCAAGTTCGGTTTCGCGCGGGGATTTGACCATTATCAGCGCCTGACCAAAACCGAGTTGGCCGAGGATCTGAACGGGTTGATCTTCGACTGGCTGGATACCAACCCGCCGGCATCCGACAACCGGCCGCTATTCCTGTTCGCCTATTACTACGACCCCCACTCCTGGTATGACCCGCCCCCACCCTATGACACCTTATACAAACCGGGTTGCCCCAGCGCGCTGACGCCGGAAAGCTATGGCCACGGCGAGCGAGTCGTCGCCGGGGAGGACGACCTCACCGCCTGTGATGTCGAGCATCTGCTGGCGCTCTATGACGGCGAAACCACCTACTGGGATCATCATCTCGGCCAGCTTCTTGATCGACTGGAATCCGAGGGTTTGCTCGATAACGCGCTGATTGTCCTCACATCCGACCACGGGCAGATGTTCGGCGAGCATGGCAAATGGGTCCATCGCAACTCACTCTATGAGGAAGTGCTGCGCGTCCCCCTGTTCATTCACTATCCGGACACAGCTCCGGCCGGGATGGTGGTCGACACGCCTGTCTTTACGGCCGACATCATGCCGACGATACTCGATCTGGTCGGGTTGCCGATCCCGCCGGCAATGGACGGCAAGAGCTTGCAACCATTCCTGGACGGTCAGCCGGACGCTCTGCTCAACCGGCCGATCTTCGCCGAGATGGAGGCCGAGCCGTCGCCCTCCTCGCCCGGCCACTGGATCGCCCCGCCCTACAGCCTGCGCTCCATCAAAACAGACGGCTGGAAATATATCAAGGAGATCAACAACCCGGCCGGCGATGCGCTCTACCAGATTCAGGCCAACTCCATCTACGAGAGAGACAACAGGAGGGACGATTATCCGCAGAAAGCACAGGAACTGCACGACGCTCTGTTCGACTGGTTCCGGCTGCCGACGGATTTCCTGTTCTTCCCGTCGGTGCGCTATCGCTGATCAGTCGATTCGGCGAACCATTCCAGCGAGCGAAAATCGATCTCGGTCCGGCCGCCGAATGCCACCAACCACAGGTCAACCCGCTCCGGCAACCAGGCCGTCTCGCCGCGCCACAGCAGTTCACGATTGACGCCAGCCGTGATCATAGTTCGGCCGTCATCACCTTCAACATCCACCCATATCTCGTTCACAGCCTTGCCCATGCCCACGTGGGGCCAGGTTGACCAGGGAATGAGATAGGCGGTTTGACCGTCGGCCGCCTCCTCCCGCACGGCCACATAACCGAGAGGCGAGACGGCCACGACTAGCCGGCCACCCCCTCCAGCGAGCGTCAACCCATAGCCGCTATCCAGATCGCCCGCCACATGGGCGGCAGAGAGGCGCACGGAGAATCGCTCCGGCGGCGAATCTGCCGGCCAGGGAGGTTCCAGTTCCACGATTTGCTCTCCCACCCCGCCCTGCTCCACCGTGCCGGGATGATCGGTATGCAGGAACGCCCCCTTGGGTTTGGGATCAAACGCCTCCGAAGCAATGAGGACGATGAGGGCGACGGCCGTCACGAGCAGCGC
>CAZZJN010000035.1:0-24215 GCA_964654505.1 uncultured Ardenticatenaceae bacterium
GTTACACGCCGCAAACGCCGCTGCGCGATGGCATCGGCCGCGCCGTCGCCTGGGCCACGGATTACTGGGCCAATCATCGCACGGAGTAGCTATGCAGTCCGACGAATACACCCCCGACGCCATCCAGCGGCAAGCGCTCAACACCTGGTTCCATGACGGCGCCTCGCTACGGGAGCAGCGCATCCACGCCCTCCTTGGCCTGGCCGGCGAGACGGGCGAACTGGTGGACGTGCTGAAGAAGCATTTCTACAAACCCGGCTACGAGGCCACGCAGGACAAGGTCAAGGATGAACTGTCGGACGTGTTGTATTACGTCGCCGTCGTGTCCCATCTGTGGGGCTTTTCGTTTGACGATATGACCGCGCATCTGGCGATCAAGCTGGCCGGGGGTCATGGCTGGGCTGGCAGCGAGGCCGCGGCCGACGTGTCAGACGGATGATACGAGCCTCATGATCACTGCGAATGTAGGACGATAGGCGGACGAGGGACTGCTTATCGTCGCCTCGCTTCAGTTTACCCGCCCCCTTGCTTGCGCTATACTACACCTTGCCGGCTTCGGCCGAGATCGTAAAAGAGAGTCAATCAATGCCAACAGCATTAATCACCGGCGTCACCGGGCAGGACGGTTCCTACCTGGCTGAGTTCCTTCTCGAACGCGGCTATCGCGTTGTGGGGATGGTTCGCCGAACCAGCACGCTAAACTTTCATCGCATCGCCCACATCCAGGATCAACTGGAACTGGTGCCCGGCGATCTGAGCGACCAGGTCTCGCTCATTCGCATCCTCGACGAATACCGGCCTGATGAAGTCTACAATCTGGCCGCCCAATCGTTCGTCCAGACCTCCTGGAACCAACCCGTATTTACCGGCGACGTGACTGCCCTGGGCGTCACCCGCGTGCTCGATGCCATTCGCATCGTCGATCCTCGCATTCGTATGTACCAGGCCAGCTCCAGCGAAATGTTCGGCAAGGTCGTCGAAGTGCCCCAGCGCGAGACGACGCCATTCTATCCCCGTAGCCCCTATGGCGTGGCCAAGGTCTATGGCCATTGGATCACTATTAATTATCGCGAGAGCTACAACCTCCATGCCACATCGGGTATTCTGTTCAACCACGAATCGCCGCGTCGCGGGCTGGAGTTCGTCACGCGCAAGATCACCCGGCAGGCGGCTCGCATCAAGCTCGGTCTGGCCAATGAACTGCGGCTGGGTAATCTGGACGCGCGACGTGACTGGGGCTTCGCCGGCGACTACGTCCGCGCCATGTGGCTCATGCTCCAGCGCGACGAACCCCACGACTATGTGATCGCCACCGGCGAAACCCATTCCGTCGAGCAATTCCTTGATGTAGCGTTTGGGCGGCTTGATCTGGACTGGAAAGAGTTCGTGGTGCAGGACGAGCGTTTCATGCGCCCGGCCGAAGTCGACTTGCTGGTGGGTGATCCGGGCAAGGCCGGCCGGGAACTGGGCTGGGAGCCGGCCGTCTCGTTCACTGAACTGGTCACGATGATGGTCGACGCCGACATGCATCTGATCCAAAACGGCGACATCGCCCTCTGATCAAGGAGACCCCATGACCCACAAGATCGTATTCGGCACCGACGGCTGGCGCGGCCGCATCGCCGAGGACTACACCTTCGACAACGTTCGCCGCTGCGCCCAGGGGTTCGCCACCTTTCTGCACCAGCAAGGGTTGGCCGAGCGTGGCGCGGTGATCGGCTACGATCAGCGCTTCCAGGCCGAACACTTCGCCGCTGCCTCGGCCGAAGTGTTGGCCGCCAACGGGATTAAGGTCTGGCTGACGCAAAGCAACACACCTACCCCGGCCATCTCCTACTCCGTGCCCCATAAGGGCGCGGCCGGGGCCATTAACATCACGGCCAGCCACAACCCGCCCACCGATTGCGGCTTTAAGGTTCGTGATGCCACCGGCGGGGCCGTCCCGCCCGATGAACTGAAGCGCATCGAGGCCGCCATCCCCGACATCGCCGGCGTCCGGCGGATGAAGCTCGACGACGCGCTGAGCGACGGCTTGGTGGTCAAGTTCGATCCCGCCCCGGCCTATATCGCCCTGTTGAATCGTCTGGTCGATATCGAGCCGCTCAAGGCCGCCGGTTTTAATGTGCTGGTCGATTGCATGTGGGGCAACGGCGCGGGCTGGTTTCCCCGACTGCTGGCCGGTGGCGCGACCCAGGTGCATGAAGTCCACAACGAGCGCAACCCGATCTTCCCCAGGATGTCCCGACCGGAGCCGATCCCGCCCAATGTTGACGACGGCCTTAGCTACGTCCCCTTGATCAACGCCGATGTGGCCATCATCACCGATGGCGATGCCGACCGCGTGGGGCTGGGCGACGAGAACGGCCGCTTCATCGACCAGTTGCGCGTCTTTGGCCTGCTGGGCTACTACTTTCTGGAGATTCGCGGCGAGCGCGGCCCCATCGTCAAGACCATCTCCACCACCAAGATGCTCAACAAGCTGGGCAAGATCTACAACGTGCCCGTCTACGAGACCGGCGTCGGCTTCAAATACATCGCCCCCAAGATGACCGAAGTCGGGGCGATGATCGGCGGCGAGGAGAGCGGTGGCTACGCTTTCCGCGGCCATGCCCCCGACCGCGACGGCATTCTGGGCGGCCTTTACCTGCTCGACATGATGTTCAAGACGGGCAAGAAGCCGTCCCAACTGCTTGACTTGCTCTTCGAGAAGGTTGGCCCGCACTATTATGACCGCATCGACACCGCCTTTGACACCGAGCGTCGCGCCGAGGTGAAGGCTCGTGTCATGGCCGCGCATCCGGAAACCATCGGCGGCCTGAAAGTGACCGAAAAATCGACCCTCGACGGGTTCCAGTTTCATATGGAGGACGGCGGCTGGCTGCTCATCCGCTTCAGCGGCACCGAGCCGATCATCCGCGTCTATACCGAGACGACCCACGGGGACAAGGTGCAGGCCATCCTGCAGGACGGCCTGCGTATCGCGGGACTGGCCAAGTGAATCATGTTGTCGATCCCAAATAACTGACCACTGACCGATTAACACCATGGAAAAAGCATTTCAGGACTATTACCCTGACGAAGTCAGCTACTGCTACGGCTGCGGCCGCCTCAACGACCACGGCCTGCAAATCAAGAGTTATTGGGATGGCGAGGAATCCGTCTGCCTCTACCAGCCCCGACCGTACCACACGGCCGTGCCCGGCTATGTCTATGGCGGGCTGATCGCCTCGCTCATCGACTGCCACGCCACCGGCACGGCCGCCGCCGCCAAATATCGCGAGGCCGGGCGCGCTATGGATACGGAGCCGGCCTTTCGTTTCCTGACCGCCTCGCTCCATGTCGACTACCTGAAGCCCACACCAATCGACCGACCGCTGGAGCTGCGCGGCCGCGTGCGGGAGGTTAAGGGGCGCAAGGTGACTGTGGCCGTCGACCTGCTGGCCCACGGCGAAGTTTGCGCCCGGGGCGAGGTCGTCACCGTGCAGGTGCCCGAGGACTTCATGACCCGCATCATGGCAGATGCGGCGAGCAAAGAGTGACGCCCGACGAATCTGCCACCGCCAATAACGCGGCCGTCTCCCTAGTCGATACCCACTGCCATCTCGATTTTGACGATCTGGCGGAGGATATCGACGGCATCCTCGATCGAGCGGCGGCCTCCGGAGTCGGCCGGATCATCGTTCCCGCGCTTGACCTGACGAATATCCCTGCTGTCCTGGCCCTGGCTGAGCGGCACGAGGCTGTGTTCGCTGCGGTAGGGGTTCACCCTAACTCGGCGGGAAACTGGCAGGATGCCTGGCTCGATGAACTGCGCGCGGCAGCCCGGCACGAGAAAGTCGTCGCCATTGGCGAGATCGGCCTCGACTATTACTGGGACAAGGCCCCCGTCGAGACCCAGCAGCGGGCGCTGATGCTCCAACTGGAGCTGGCGGCCGAGCTTGGCCTGCCGGTCATTATCCATAACCGCGACGCCTCCCCCGACGTCCTGCGATTGCTGGCCGCGTCGCCTCTGGCCGGGCGGGCGCGACCGGGCGTGCTCCATTCCTTCTCGGCCGACTGGGCGACGGCCGAGGCGGCTCTGGCGCTGGGGTTTTATCTGGGTTTCACCGGGCCGTTGACCTATAAAAAGGCTGACGAGTTGCGCGCGATCGCCGCTCGCGCGCCGCTGGATCGCATATTAGTCGAAACCGACGCCCCGTTTCTGGCGCCTCATCCTTATCGCGGCCGCCGCAACGAACCCGCCTGGGTCTGCTATGTGGCTGAAAAGCTGGCCGAGGTGCGCGGCCTGTCTCTGGAAACGATCGCCCGCGCCACCACCGCCAACGCCATGCGCCTCTTTGGCCTGCCGGACGGGATGACGCCCGCCGACGATTGATTATCGATCGCTATGTCCATCGATCTCTCCATCATCATCGTCAACTGGAACGTCCGCGATCTGCTGCGCGACTGCCTGCGCTCCATCGATGCCGGGCGGGGTGATCTGGCGCTGGAGGTCATCGTCGTCGATAGCGCCTCGTCTGACGGCAGCGCGGATATGGTCGCGGCCGAATTCCCGTGGGTGCGGCTCATCCGTCGAGATGACAACGTCGGCTTTCCGCGCGGGAACAATATCGGGCTGACCGAGGCGAGCGGCCGCGCGCTCCTGCTGCTCAATCCCGACACCGTCGTGCTGGACGATGCCCTGAGCGTCATGCTGTCCCGGCTTGATGCCCAACCCGATATCGGCGTGCTTGGTCCGCAGCTGCTCAACCCGGATGGCAGCGTCCAATCCTCGCGCCGCCGCTTCCCGACGTTGGCGACGGGGTTTTGCGAGAGCACCTGGCTGGATGCGCTCGCGCCGGGCGTTTTGCGCCGCTATTACGCGCTTGACCTGCCCGACGACCGCCCGGCCGATGTCGACTGGCTGACCGGCGCGTGTCTTATGGTTCCGCGGCCGGTGTATGAGCTGGTCGACGGCATGGACGAGGCCTACTACATGTATTCCGAGGAGCTGGACTGGTGTCGCCGCATCAAGGAAGCCGGCCTTCGCGTAGTCTATTATCCTGAGGCGCAGGTCATCCACCACGTCGGCAAGAGCAGCGAGCAAGCCGTCACCGCCCGTCACATCAACTTCAACCGGGCCAAATTACGCTACTTTCGCCGGTACCACGGTCGTTTTCCGGCGGCCGTCTTGCGCTTTTTCCTGCTGGCTGTCTACGCCTGGCAGCTGAAACTGGAAGGCCTGAAATGGCTGGCGGGCAGCCAACGCGAGTTGCGCCGCCAACGGATTCGGGCTTATTACGATGTACTGCGTTCCGGCTTGCGGCCGGCGGGATATTAAGTCGATGCGCATTGGACTAGTCACGGGCGAATTTCCGCCGATGGAGGGCGGGGTGGGGGCGTTCACCGACCAGCTGGCGCGAGCGCTGGCGGCGTTGGGGCACGATCTCCACATCATCACCTCGACCAAAGCCCGCCCGGCCGACCTGCCCAAAACCTTGGCCAGCCTGCGCGAGCCGCTCGATCTCGGCTATGCGCGGGTGCATCCGCGTATCGGCCGCTGGCGGTGGCCGTCGTTGTCGGCCGTAGCCGATCTCGTCATCCGCTATGAGATGGAAATCGTCAACCTGCAGTATCAGGCGGCCGCTTTCAATATGAACAGCGCGGCCGTCCCCTGGCTGCCGTGGCGGCTAAGGGGCGTTTCCCCGACGGTCGTCACCTTTCACGATCTCCGCGTGCCCTATCTGTTCCCCAAGGCGGGCGGCCTGCGCGAGCGGGCCGTGCACGGGCTGGCTCGGCGAGCGAGCGGTTGCATCGCCACCAACGAGGCCGACCTGCGTCGCCTGCAGGCGTGGACTGAGTCGCCTGTGCGGCAGATTCCCATCGGCAGCAATATCGATACCTACAAGCCGAACCATATCGAGATCGAGGAGGCTCGTCTTCATTTTGGGCTGGGTAAAGGTAATTACCTCTTGGGCTATTTCGGCTTTCTCAACGAGACCAAGGGGGCGGATGACCTCATCGACGCTTTGGCCCAACTGGATGAGCGCTATCATCTCGTCTTCATCGGCGGGCAAACCGGCGCCAGCGACCCCGACAACAATCAGACCTTTCTGGGTGGGCTGCGACAACAGATCGAGAGGGGGGGCTTGGCCGGGCGTGTCCATTGGACCGGCTTTCTGCCGCCGGAGCGGGTCTCAACCTATCTGATAGCCACCGACATGATGGTCATGCCCTATCGCGATGGCGTATCGTTGCGGCGCGGGACGCTCATGGCCGCCCTGGCCCACGGCCGGCCGCTGATCACGACCGCCCCGGCCGAGCCATCGGCTGAATTTCGACATGGCCAAAACATGTGGCTCGTCCCTCCCGGCGATCCGGCCGCGCTGGCCGAGGCGATCGCAACCCTCGCGGCCGATACAACGTTGCGCGAAATGTTGGGTATTGGAGCGGGGGAACTGGCGCGGGCCTACGGCTGGGAAGCGATCGCCGAGCAGACGGCCGACTTCTACGGCGAGATATTGGCCAACCACCGCCGATGAAACGTCGCCTGATGGTCTGTTTCAGCCAGCCAATCGTAGGCTTATCATGGCCGGGGCAACGATGACGGATCGGCCGCCCGCTGCTAAAATCCCTCTGATGCATTGGCACGCCCTTACCGAGCGCCGGTTACTGGCGCTGATCCTCATCCTGTTCGTCCTCCTCGGCTTCATCTACGCCCTCGTCACCCCGCCATTTGAGGCCTCGGATGAGTTGTGGCATTACCCGATGATTCAGCATCTGGCGGACGGCAATCCGCTACCGGTGCAGGTCTTCGATCCGGCGCTGGCCGGGCCGTGGAATCAGGAAGCCAGCCAGCCACCGCTCTACTACTACCTCGGCGCGGCGCTGACGTTCTGGATCGACCAGTCGGATATGCCCGCCGTTCGCCTCCTCAATCCCCACGTCGATAACGGGGTCATCACCCCCGACGGCAACAACAATCTGGCCATTCATGACCCCGCGGCCGATCTCTGGGCAGGCGCGCTGCTGGCTCTGCGCATCGTCCGCCTCTTTTCGGTTTTGCTGGGCGCGGTCACGGTCTGGCTGACCTACCGCATCGCCGGGGAGACGGCTCCCGGCCGGCCGGAGATCGCCCTCGGCGCGGCGGCCATCGGCGCTTTCCTGCCGATGTTTTTGTTCATCAGTGGCGCGGTCAACAACGACAATCTGGCCGTTCTTTTGGCTTCACTGGCTCTGCTGCTGCTGATTCGCATCGTCACGCGACGCCGCGAGGCCTACTTTCCCGTGCGCTGGTGGGAGTGGGCCACGGCCGGCGTGGTCATCGGCCTGGCGGCCCTGACCAAGGAAGGAACGCTCGGCCTGCTCCCCATGGCTTTCGGCACGGCCGTCGTCGCCGCGTGGCAAATACTGGCGGCAGGGGAGCAGGGGGGCGGAGGAGCAGGGGAGCAATCCATCGCTTCTGCTCCTGTGCGCCCTCGCTCCTCTGCTTCTTCCGCCATTCGCGGTTTGCTGTCGGCCATCGCGTTCATAACCATCCCCGTGCTGCTAATCGCCGGGTGGTGGTACTACCGCAATATCGTCCTCTACGGCGACTGGCTGGGTTGGAGCGCCTTCATAGCCGTCCTGGGCCAGCGCGGTCATCCCGCATCCCTCGTCCAGCTCTGGGGCGAGCGGCGCGGCTTTCTGATGTCGTTCTGGGGGCTGTTCGGCGGTGTCAACGTGCCCATGTCGCCGTGGGTCTATTCCGTGCTCAACGCCGTGCTGGTCGCGAGCGTGCTTGGTTTCATGGTTTATCTCGGCCGCCTGCTGCGCCTTGAACTTGGTCACTGGCGCGCCCGCACCGATGACGGCTGGTTCGCCCGCCTGCTCCGGATCGTCGAGCGCCACTTCAGCCTCATCGTTAACCTGATCTTCGCCGCGGCCGTCGTCTATGGCCTCATCCAGTGGGCGACCACGACATGGTCTTCGCAAGGCCGCCTCGTCTTCACCGCCATCGCCTCGCTGACGACCCTGATGGCTCTAGGGCTGGGGGGCTGGCTGCCGCGCAAGCCTGCGACGGCC
Source organism: uncultured Ardenticatenaceae bacterium (assembly GCA_964654505.1). Taxonomy (GTDB): domain Bacteria; phylum Chloroflexota; class Anaerolineae; order Promineifilales; family Promineifilaceae; genus Promineifilum. Next base: position 8,044 of record CAZZJN010000035.1, read on the forward strand.
GTCCTGGGGACGTTCAGCGTCTTTCTGTTCCTCATCGCTGCCGCTGCCCCCTGGGTGTGGATTCGCCCGACCTATCAGCCACCCTCCGCGTCCGCGCCCCTGTCCGAACGCCTCGGCGTTACCTTCGGCGACCGGATGCGCCTGGCCGGGTATGAGGTCGAAACAGGCGATTTGCGGCCGGGCGATCCCGTGCGCGTGCGGCTGGAATGGGAAATAACGCAGCCTATGGATCGCGACTGGAGCGTCTTCGTTCACCTCAACGATCCCGTTCTCGGTCGGCCTATCGCCCAGCGGGATATGTATCCCGGCGCGGGCTTGCTGGCCACTCACCTGCTGGAGCCGGGCCGGACGGTCATCGACGAGTACGTGCTGACTGTTCCGCCGACGGCCGTTGCTCCGGCCGATCTGGAGCTGGTCGTCGGCCTGTATGACTTCGCCACGGGGGAGCGGCTGCTGCTGCCCGACGGTCGCGACGCCCTGAGCTTGCAGACCATCCTGCTGGCCGCCGGGGAGGGGCCGTACCCCAACCCAATCTCGCTCTTCTTCGAGCATGGGCTGGAACTGGTAGGGTTCTCCGTCGAGCCGCGTCGTGTTAGCGCCGGCGAGACAGTGGAATTGGCGACCTTCTGGCGGCCATCCAAACCTCTGCCTGCTGACTTCACCTTCTTCGCCCAGATCGTCGGTCCCGACACCACACGCTACGCGGCCGCCGATGTAGCTCCGGCGCAACCTACCAGCGGCTGGCAGACGGGCGAGGTCGTCGAACTTCGCTTCTCACTGCCCGTCGATCCGGCCACGCCGCCCGACGCCTATCCGCTCATCGTCGGCCTCTATACGCGCACGGCCGACGGCGGCTTCGATCGCCTGCAACAGGTGACCGCCGACGGCCGCCTCACCGATGACTTTCTGATCCTGACCCTGGTGAGGGTGGACGCGTCATGATGAAGAACGAGAGCAAGCTTAATCCCGCCGATTCCGCCCTCAGCCTGGGTCTGCTCGTGGGCGCGACGGCCGTGTTGGCGGGCATCGTCCTGGCCTTTGGCGGTCCCGTGGCCGGAGCGGGCGTGGTGTTCGGCGGCCTGGCCACGATCCTCGTCCTGCGCAATATCGAGCTGGGCTTCTTCGGCGTCATCGCCGTCGCCACCTTGCTGCCCTTCGCCACCCTGCCCATCGACATCGGCCTGACTCCGACCTTTCTCGATATGGCTCTGGGGGCGGCCGTGGCGGTTTGGCTCCTCGGCATCGTCACCGGCAAGCAACGACGCCTCATCACCGCCCCGGTCGCCCTGCCGCTGGTGCTGTTTCTCATCGTGGCCGTCTTTGCCTTCATCTTCGGTCTGGCCAACGGCCCCCTGACGCCTACCTTGCTGCGCAAATTCGCCGAGTTGCTCATCAGCCTGGGGTTCGTCATCATCGTCATCGACTATTGTCGCACCTGGTTGCGGCTGGAGCGGCTGGTCAAATTCCTGTTGCTCATGGGCGCGGTAGCGTCGATCATCGCCATCGGCCTGTACGCCCTGCCCGACGATACCGCCAATAGCGCCCTCAACGCACTGACCCGCCTCGGCTATCCCGGCGGCTGGGTCATCCGCTATATCGAGGAAAACCCCGAGCTATCGGAGCGGGCCATCGGTACGTCCGTCGATCCCAACTCGCTGGGTGGCCTGCTGCTGATGCTGGGCGCGCTGGTCGGGCCGCAACTGGTCACGACGCAACCTCTTTTCCGCCGCCGCATCCTGTGGCCCATCGCCCTCCTGATCCTTGTGGCTCTCGTCCTGACCTTCTCGCGCGGGGCGATGCTGGGGCTGGCCGCCGGGCTGGGGTTGGTCACGGTCGCTCGCTATCGCCGTCTGCTGCCCTACATGGCTCTGGCTGCGTTGCTGCTGCTGTTCCTGCCCATTACCCAGGGGTATATCGCACGCTTCACGGCCGGATTCCAGGGTTCTGACCTGGCCACGCAGATGCGCTTCGGCGAATACCGCGACGCGCTGCGCCTCATCGCCCGCTACCCCGTCTTTGGCGTCGGTTTCGCCGGGTCGCCCGATATCGATCTCTACACGGCCGTGGCCAGCGTCTACTTCACCATCGCCGGGCGCATGGGGCTGTTCGGCCTGACCGCTTTCTTCGGCGTCATCGGGACGGTGTTTGGCTACGCCTTCCGGCATCGCAAGGCGGCGCGGGCCGACGAACGGCGGGATGCCGTTTGGCTGGGGCTACACGCCGCCCTGTTCGGGGCGCTTGTCGCCGGGGTATTCGACCATTATCTGTTCAATATGGACTTCCACCATGCCGTCACCCTCTTCTGGATGACGCTGGGGATGGCTGTGGCGGCGACGCGGCTGGTGAGCGAGGAGCCGGTTTCCTGACCGGCGTCACGATCCGGTCGCTGTCATGGAGTCGATTGTTCCGGTAAGCGACTCCGGCAATCGACCAGGGGAAGATCGAACACGGGTGGCGCGGATCAAGCGGATTAAATCGGAGTAACCCGCTTGAACTTCGCCACCCGTGCTGTAGTTCTCTAATTCGTCGAGGCCGGAACGCCCATCGCCTCAACCACCAGTTCGGCTACATCGATGACCTTCATGCCGTCGCCTTCCTCGCGATTGGCGTCGCTCATCATCGTGTGGCAGAAGGGGCAACCCACGGCCAGCACGTTCGCGCCGGTGGCTTTGGCCTCGCGGTAGCGGGTCATGTTGACCGTCTCGCCCGTCACGCCGTGTTCCTCTTCCTTCCAGTATTGGGCGCCGCCCGCACCGCAGCAGAAGGAGTCCCGGCCGTGGCGGGGCATCTCGGTGAGGGTGATCCCGGTCGCGGCCAGTGTCGTGCGCGGCTCCTCGACGACGCCATTGTGGCGGCCGAGGTAGCAGGGGTCATGGAAGGTCACATCCTCCATGATCTTGTTGTTCAACTGGAGCAGGCCGCGGCCGACGAGGTCGGAGATGAGTTGGGTATGGTGGAAGACGGTGTAATGGCCGCCAAACTCGCCATATTCCTTGCCCACAGTGGTAAAGCAGTGGGGGCAACTGGTGACGATGCGACGTTCGTTGACCTTGGCCGCGTTGAGCGTCTCGATATTGGTCTCGGCCATGGCCTGAAAGAGCGGTTCATTGCCGGCGCGACGGGCCGGGTCGCCGTTGCAGACTTCATCATCGCCCAGGACGGCGAAGCTGACGCCCGCCTCATGCATGATGGTGGCCAGGGCGCGGACGGTCTTCTGGGCGTCGGGGTTGAAGGCCCCGGCGCAACCGACCCACAGCAGATACTCGAAGTCGGGGTTCTCGGCCACGGTGGGCACTTCGAACGGCAAGGGCACGGTCCACTCCATGCGGCTGCCCTGCGCCTGCCAGGGGTTGCCCATGCGCTCCATGCCCACAAACGCGCCCTTCAGTTGCTCGGGAAACTCGCTTTGCATCATCACCTGGTCGCGGCGCATCTCCATGATGTCGAGCATGGGTACGTTGCCCACAGGGCAGACCTCGATGCAATGGCCGCAGGCGGTGCAGGCCCAGAGGGCGCTCTCGCTGATGGCGAAATCGAGCAGAGGCGTGCTTTCCTCTTTACCGGCCGCCAGGGCGGACATGTTTTCGCGGATGTAGTAGCGTTTGTTGATCTCCAGCGCGGACGGCGACAGTTCCTTGCCGGTGTTGTAGGCGGGGCATACTTCCTGGCAACGATTGCACATGATGCAGGCGAAGGCGTCGAGGATGTGCTTCTTGGGCAGATCGAAGAGGGTGTTGGCCCCGAACTGTTCCACTGTCTCGTCGTCGAGGTCGAGCTTGAACATCTGCCCCAGGTAGTTGCGCTCCGGACTGATCGTGAAGTTGAGCGGCCCCATGAACAGGTGGGCGTGTTTGGTGTAGGGGAAGTAGGGGAAGAAGATCAGGATCAGACCGATGGCCAGCCACCAGAACAGATGCCAGCCGAAGGTCAGAGCGTCGGGCGATAGTCCGCCCAGGAAGGTGCCGGCGATGAAACCGGCCACGGGTTGCCAGGGGTCGGGACCGTGTTGGGCGATGGCAAATGACGCTCCGAGGAGGCGCGAGCCGACGTGGGTCAGAATGAACAGACCGACAATGAGGGAGTCGACGGCGATGCCGCCGCTGCGCACGCTGTCCATCAGCTTGACGTTATCGCGGATCGATAGCGCAGGGTCCTTGGCGGCGAAACGTCGCACCAGAAAATAGGCCACGCCGATGAGCACCGCTGCGCCAAACAGGTCGGCCGCCAGGCGGAACAGATCGCCCAGGATGCTGCCCGGCAGGAAGCGGAAGCCGGGAATCAGTCCTTCCATGACGTCGACCAGGTTGACGAGGCCGTAGAAGATGAAGCCGAAAGCCACGCCGTAATGGAACAGGGAGGTCAGCTTGCGATGGCGGATGATGCGGCCCTGAGTGATGAGCGCGGTGATGCCGGCCATGACCCGGCGCGGCAGCTCGTCCAGATAGAGCGAGCGAGTGCCGCGGCCAATGACACGAGCCATGAGGTTGAAGGTGTTGACCACAGCCGTCATACAGATGGCCACCAATAGCAGGAACATGATTCGTTCGAATGGTGATAGCATGTGCTTTCCCCTCGTATGTGCCGCCGATGTGGGTGGGCGCGCGGCGATTTTTTGGGATTACCGGCTGAACGGTTTCAGGAAGTCTAGCGCATGGGAGGATTGAGGCAAATTGCGCGCGGCCGTCGTTCTGTCCGGCATTGTTCTACCGGGTATTATAACGGAATTTTGACGCACTGCATCATATTGGTTGAGAAAACAGGCTTTTTCCCGTATTAGCTGAACTCCTGGTTTTGATTACTCTTGCCAGGCGCAGGTTTGGAATCCGGTGACCTAATAGTGTGAATTGCTGATGAACCTTGAGCCAAGGCAGGGCAATCGCATGAAGAATATTGGAACGCGAATTAACGTGGATTAACGCGAATGAGCACGGATATGACGGGTGGCTGCGATGTGGGAGACCTGGTCTCAGCCCGCCTTGTCGAATCGCAAGGGTTATTCCTGCCCATGTAAATCAGTGAAATCCGTGTCATCCACGTTCTATTCGCCCATTGATCTTTTCATGTGATTGCCTTGTGAGCCAGGGATGGACAGGTTGCAGGCGATGGGGGGTTGGATATAATAATGAACTGACGAACGGAGAGGTCGCATAGTCCGGTCTAGTGCGCACGATTGGAAATCGTGTACCTCGCAAGGGGTCGCGGGTTCGAATCCCGCCCTCTCCGCCAGCGAATTCGTTGCCGGCAGCTGGTTGCCGGCCATAAAGAGGCCTTCCCGAATCGGTGGAAGGCCGCGGACCCCTATTCCTCTCCCACATCCAGAAACTGCTGCAGTAAATCCCATGCCCCGGCCACCGCGTCCGGCCTAATGGCATAGCGCTTGCCTTCCGTATCCAGCGTCACGATCACCAGCCGCGCCAGCCGCAAGGCGTCCAGGTGGTGGATGACCGTGGGCGGCCGCAGGCGCAGCTTCCGCGCCAGCTCGGCCGGGGTCTGCGGTTCCTCACTCAAATAGCGCAGGATGCGTAACCGCGTCGGCTCGGCCAGCGCCTTCAACGCCTGATAGAGCGCGTCGGGAACCAGATCGCCGGGGATGAGCGATTCGTTTTCCGGCCGCGCCCCGAACACGAACAGCAGGTTGTCCGGCTCGAACTCGGCCATGATCGCCAGCGGTGTTCCCCAATAGGATGGGGCCAGGATCAGCCTCTTGCGCTCCCAGCCCTTGGCCACGCGCACGCCCTGAGAGATCTCCTCCAGCAGGGTTTCCCATCGCTCGTGTTGTTCAGCCAGCTTTTGGGCGCGGGCCAGGCCGGCTTCCAATGCCGGCTGGATGCGAACCTCTTCCTCGATGAAAAACACCTCGTAGTAACATTCGTAGGCGGCCAACATCGTCCTGGATGTGAGTTCCGGATCGCGCCATAGATCGAGGTAGACGGCCGCTTCCTTGCGAATAACCGAGTTGGGCTGCTTCTTGCGGAACCCTTGGGCCATTGCATCCACCAGTGTTTCATGGTCGTCTTCGGTCCACGAGCCGCGTTGAGCCACAGACCGCCATAGCGATTCGATTGGCGCGGCGACGCCCGGCATCAGGGCTATCAGCCTCTCCTCGTCCGACAAGGCCCTCAGTGCCTTAAGCGCCACCGGCACGTCCTTCGGCGCGGGCAAGGTATGGACCCAGGGCAGCGGCCGCACCAGCGGTGTGGCCCGCTGGAGGATTTCGCGCTCCGGTCCCGGCAAGCGCGAGCGCACACCAGCGGCCCAGGCGCCACGCAACCCCAGATGGTCCGGGTCGTGCAAGGCCCACAGACTGATGAAAAAGTCGTAAGCGGTGCCGATGTCCCACTCAATGCGCCAGCCGGCAGGAACCATGGCGTTCTGATCGGTCATAAAGGTTGAATAAATTCCAGACGATTGCCAAAGGGGTCGCGGCACTCGAATCGATCATGCCCGGGAATGGGCACGCTCTCCAGTGGTATCACGCCCGCGGCTGCCAGCCGCTCGCGCCAGAGCGCCAGATCGTCCACCTGAAAGGCCACATGGGCTTTTGTACGTTTTCGCTCCACGCCTTCTTCGATCCCAATGTGCAATTGGCGGTCGCCTGCCAGCACCCAAAATCCCCCGCGTCCCAGCAGCGACTCGGGCTTTTCGATCTCCGGCAAACCGAGCACAACGCAATAAAAATTGCGCGCGTCCGCCACGTCCTCCGCGGCGACTGTTATTTGAACGTGATGAATGCCGATGATCATTATTAAGTAGATGATACCCGAAAAACCGGCTTAGGCATCAAAAACCCGTTTGCCCCACATCCCATTCCCCATTACAATTCCGCCGCAATGGAACCGCTGCCCGTCGATATTTTCCAGCTCCGGCGCCGCGACCCCGCGGCATGGACGGCGCTGCTCAACGGCTCGCCCGAGACCGATGACGTCATCGTCACCGCCGTCACGGCCGAACCGTTGAGCAGTCTCAGCGTCATTCCGCCCGGCCGGGTGGCCTCCGAACCCGCCCACAACATCCGTCGCTACATCCTGACGCTGGCCGACACTACCGATCCGATCAGCTTCATCGCCAAACAAACCAATGCCGCTGAGGCGACGCTCTACGAACTCTGCGGCCGCCCGCCGGCAACGGCCATGCCCGCCTGCCATTATGTCCATCATGACGGCGACGAGAGTTTCGTTATTCTTGACGACGTGCCCGATAACTTTCCACCCGCCACCTGGACGCCGCGGCAGCTCGACGAAGTTGTCGCCACGCTGGCTCGTTTTCATGCCGCCCATTGGGACTCTCATTGGGGTCATGCCGACCGGCGATCCGATGATTGGCCCGCGGCCGAGCCGGCCATCCCCCATTTTCACCGCCTCTCCGACGGCGAGCAACAGTCCGATGCCTCCGCAGCCGCGCTCGTCCCCGACTTCTCGGCCGGCGGTGACTATCTGTCCGACCATGCCCTGCGGGCTGCCGGTCGGCTGGCTCCGCTATTCGTTCGGGCCGCGTCTGGCCTGGCTGTAATGCGCGGCCTCCATGGCTGGCCGGGCGTGTTGGGCGAAAGTCAGATGGCCGCCGTCGCCGATCTGCTGGACGACCCCGTGCCCATGCTTCGGCCGTTGCTCGATTTGCCGGTTACCTTGCTTCACGGCTCGCCTCACCCCTGCCATTGGCGGCTGACCCTGTTCGACGAGCAATACCTGATCGATTGGGGTGAAGTTCAGGAAGGTCCCGGCGTTCTCGACCTGATAGCCTTCATCGAGGGCTACCCGCTGGTTCAGGAGCGCCCGGTCGATGGTCGTGGCGTTTCGGGCGATCCGGTCTTGCGCCTGCGCTCCATGACCCCGCTGGTGGAGGAGACCATCGTCGATACCTATCTGCTGACTCTGGCAACCGAATTGGGCGGCCGTACCGAGTCGCGGGCCTTCCGCGAAGCGTTGCCGGCGGCTCGCTGCCTGCATGTCATATTGACTTGGTTTCCCTTCTTCGCAACCTGGGCCACCGACCTGCCTGACCCATACTTCTGGCAGCATGTCAACCGGCTCAACGACACCGAACTCGGCCGCTATCGTGATGCCCCCACAGCCGGCATGCGCCACTATCTGGCCGGCGTGTTCGACCGTTTCCTGCGCGCCTATCGCAACCTCTAGCAAGGCCGCAACCCATGATTCACCCAATCGTATAGAGTCACAGAAATGGAAGAACTCGTTTATTCGCTCGGTACTGTGGTCGTCGTTCTCGCCTTCATCGTCGGTCTCATCGGCGCGCTGCTGCCCATCATCCCCGGCGTCATCATTATCTGGTTCGCATCGCTTTTCTATGCCGCGGTGCTGGTGGGATTCGGCGTCTTTTCCCCCTGGGTCTTTGTCCTTATAACGCTCATCGCCATGGTTGCGGGCACGTCCGACATCTGGCTGGCAGCTTTGGGAGCCAAGACCACCGGCGCGTCATGGCGAACGCTCCTCGTCGGCCTTCTGGGGGCCGTCGCCGGAACTTTCCTCCTCCCCATCCCGATCTTCGGCACCATTATCGGTTACGCGGCGGGGATCATCCTGGCCGAATACATGCGCTTTAAGGAATGGCGGCCGGCCATTCGGGTTGCGTTGGGCGGCGTCGTCGGCTGGGGAATCAGTTCAGTCGTCGAACTGGTGGGTGGCCTGGCGATTATCCTCCTTACCGCCACGCAGGTCCCGTAGGGTTCATTATGGAAGAATTCCTGCAGAACTTCGTTTTCGCTCTGCTCGGGGTCATGTCCGTAGCGCTTATCGTTGCGCTTCTCCTTCTGGCAATCATATTCATCCAGGTGCGGCGAATCCATGTGCCGCCCGGCGCGGGCTTCGCCGAGACCCTGTTCTATACACCTTTACTGGTCGTCCTTTTTCTGGATGTGCTCGACCTGGCCCTGGACTTCCTGTCCGCCCCAATCGCCTGGATCGTTCTCGACCGCCTGGGGCTGAAAGGGCTGCGCGGTATCGCCACCGTCGAGTCGCTCATCCCCTTTACCCAACCCATTCCCACCATGACCATGGCCTGGATAGGCGTGCGCCTCATGGGCAAAGACCGGGTTGTCGACCGGCACACTTACGAAGGGTAGGTTTTGTACGGGATGGCCAGGTAGAACGTACTTCCCTCGCCCGGCACGCTCTCGAACCACACGCGGCCGTCGTGGAGATCGGTCACTGACTTCACGATAGCCAGACCCAACCCCGACCCCTTGGCCCGGTCGGCGGTCGACATTCGGCCGCGATAGAACTTCTCGAAGAGGTGTGACTGATCGCCGGCTACGATGCCAGGACCGCGGTCACGGACGCTCAGGACGATCTCTCTGCCAATGGCCTCAGCCCGCAACGTCAACGGCCCGCTGTCGGGCGCATATTTGATCGCGTTGACTACCAGATTGGTGATCGCTCGACGCAAGAGACCCGGATCGGCCACTGTCGGCGGTGTGCCGGATGCTTCCACCACGATCTCCAGTCCGCGCTCTTTGGCGATGGAGGCGTACTCCTGGGCCACCTCGGCCAGCAGCTCATCCGGCTTGACCCGATCGAATTGCAGATTCATCCCCGCTTCGATTTGGGCCAGATCGAGCAGGTCGTTCACCAGTCGCTTCATTCGCTCGATGCCGGCCAGGATCTTTTCGGCATACTCCCGCTCCAGCGCGGGATCGTCTACCATCGGCAGCAGTGATGCGTAGTTGTGCATGATGGTCAACGGGCTGCGCAGGTCGTGGGAAATCCCGGCCACGAAGTCTGACTTCAACCGGTCGAGATCCTTCAGATCCGTCACATCCTGCAGCACCGCCACTCGCCCCATCGTCTGACTGTTGCTATTGTAGACCGTTGAGATACCGGCCAGATACGTCCGGCCGTTCACCTCTACTTCCAGCTTGCCGTCGGCCGCCTCGCCCGTTGCCGACGACATCCCCAGGCTCATGCGCCGGGCCAATGCCCCGCCCTTGTCCAATTCCGCCAGCATGTCGACCACCGGCCGCCCGGTTACATCCTTGGAGCGCAGCCCGAAGGCCCGTTCCATCGCCGGATTGAACAGCAGCACGCGGTCGGTCTGATCGGTCACGATGACGCCGTTGGTTGTGCTGGCCAGGATGGCCGCCAGCCGTCGCCGGCCACCCTCGGCCGCGGCGAACAGGTGCGCGTTTTGCACCAGCACCGTCGCCTGTCCGGTCAGAGTTCGCAACAGGTTGCGTTCGTCGCTGTCGAAATAATGGGGTTGCCGGTAGACCAGATAGAGCACCCCCTGGAATTCACCCGCCGGTCGTAAGGGCAGGGCGAATAACGCCATTCCCGGTGGGTTGGCCACGCCCAGTCCGGCCTCGATCTCGGCCGCCGAGCCGTAGGCCAGCTCGTCGACGGAACGCAGGGCCAGCAGCACGGCCCGATCCAGCACGGCCATGGTTTCGGCTGCCGGTCCTTCGGCGAAGGACAGCGGGGCGGGCGCGTTGGGATTGCGCACGATGGCGCGCGCTCCGGCAGCTCCCGTCCCGCGCAACACGCCTTGCAGCACGGCTGCCATGCCTTCATCGATATGGATCGTCGCCGCTACATCGTTGCTGACGCTGAGCAACAGAGACAATTCATCGAGACGTTGACGCAGGGCGCGCTGCATTTGTGAAAAAGCCAGGCTCAATTGCCCGATCTCGTCCGCCCGGTCAGAGCGCACCGTCCGTTCCAGCCCGCCGCCGTCGGCGATGGCCCGCGACGCTTTGCTCATCTCGGCAATGGGGCGGGTGACATTCCGTCCCAGCGCGGCCACCAGCACGTAGAACAACCCACTGATGGCCAACAGCAGCCCGGCCAACGGCCCGATGATGCTCAGATTGCGGCGCAGGACGGCGGCGTTGGGCGTGACGGCCACGACTTTCCAACCGCTCTCAGGCACGGCCGATTGATAGACCATCTGCCGCGCGCCAGTGGCCGGATCGATGCTTGAGTACAGGTTACGGCCGGTCAGCGCGCTCAGTGAGGACGTCAATTGTCCGGCCGCCGGGGCCGTCCAGTCACCCAAAAATTTGGCGCCAGTGGCCAACACTACGCGCGAACTTTCGTCCACGATCAGACCACTGCCCAGGTCGCCCGTGGCGGGGAGGCCGGCAATGGCTTCAGCCAGCACATCGGGATTGATGCGCGCCAGTAGCACGGAGCGCGCGCCACTATTGTCCTTGCGAGGCACAGCCAAGCTAATGGTTATGTCACCGTCGTGGCTCTCGGCCGCCCAGCGGGCTTCGGCCCGGTTGAGGACTTCGCCCGCGATCATCATCTCGGCCGCGCTTAGCTCGCTTGGGACTGCCTCACCGGTCTCGCCTGACTGCGCGGAGATGATCGTTCCTGCGCCGTCCATCAGCCGGACGGCGCTGAATTGGGGCGTCGTCTGCATGCGACCCAGCACGGCTGATTTGGCGGATACATCGCCGGCTGCCAGGCGGGGGTCCTGGCCGAATTGGGTCAAGGTGCCTGCCAGCTCGCCTTGCAGCGCGCCCAGTCGTTGAGCCGCGGCGTCGGCGCTATCGACCATTTGCTCGGCCAGCGCTTGTTCGGTTGACCGCGCCGAGAAGTAAAACGCTGTCAATGCGCTAAGCAGGACGACGGACGCGGCGAAGGTCAGGAAGGCCGTCACCATCTGCCGTTGCAAGCTTCGATCCAGCGGCGAAGGCACAACCCCGCGATCCAGCCGCCATTGAGGCACGATCCATAGGGCAGCCGAGGCGATTGCACCGCCGATGGCACCCTCGGCCAGTAGCGGCAGTGTGCTCCACAAAGCGACAAACAACGCCAGATCGAGCGCGCCGAAGAAGCCGGCTCGAGGCAAGGTTTGGGTCAGCACAATCAGTGCCGTGGAGATAACCATCACCAACCTGCCCAGCGCTCCGGCCACGACGGGTTGACGCAAGGCGGCGAACATGCGCCCGGCATAGTTTTGTTGCAGAAGAGACGCCGAGGCGCCAGCCGTCAGGGCCATCATGAAGATGTCCGTCGGGGTGCCGGTCTGACCCAGCGCGCGACCAGCCCCGGCCAGCAGCCCGACAAGGATAGCCGCCGGGGTGTTGAGCATTACACCGGCCAGCAGATACGGCGTGGCCGAGAATAACACCGTAGCGGCCGTCGCCGGATGGCTTCTTAAAAGGGGATCTCCCCAAGGGAACGCCAGTGGAAGCAGCTGGCTCAGCAGGATCGAGGCGAGGCAAAGTCCGCCGAAGATAGCCCATTGGCCGCGACTCATGGCCCGTAGCGGTCGCCAGCCCCCTGCGCGCCACCAGACCCAGGCGGTCAGGATGGCGGTTAGCATTAATAGCGCCACGGCCGCCGGCCCACTGGGCCAGGTGAAACCCCAACTCTCACCGACTCCCCACAAATCATTCAGCATTGACGTCCGTCTTCCCTCTTTGCCACCTGTGAATAGCCCCTTGCTATTCGTCATTATGTCAGGTCGTGGAACAGTATAACAGCCCATAACTTATTTGTCATTTCATGGGTAGTTCATTATGATTGCATTTTATGGATACACGCCGCCGGACCTATGCCATCCTGGTTGGCATCATCCTTTTGACCGTCCCGTGCTATTTATCCGGCATTGCCTTGTTATCTCGCGCGCCCGGGCGGCTCGAGGCTACCCCGACGCCGACGTCGACTGGAGAGCCGACGGCCACACCTACCGATGAAGGCACCCGGCCGCCGCCGGCGATTATCTCGGTGACGCCGCCCACAACTCCCACGCCCCAGATCACCGTCACGCCCTCCAGCACGCCTACGTTTACGCCGACGCCCAATCCCTCGGCGACGGCAACCGATACGCCGACGCCAACCCCGACGCCGACGGAAACCCCGACGGCCACGGCGACTGCGACGTCGACAGCCACACCCACCGAGACCCCGACGCCGACGGAGACTCCGACGGAAACTCCTACTGCAACCGAGACCCCGACACCGACGGGAACGGGGGTCGCCACCGAAACCGCCACGCCGGAGGCAACGGCCACGCCCTGATCTCGGGCGACGATGAAATAGATTCCGTGGATAAAGCCATTTTGGCTGTGAAAGATGCCGATTGAATCAACGCTATGGAAACATTTGATCTTCTGAAAAAACTATCCGAAGCCCCCGGCCCTACCGGGGATGAACGCGGCATCGCCGCCGTCGTTGAGGAAGTTTGGCGGCCGTTTGTCGATCAGGTCATCGCCGATCGTGTCGGCAGCCTGGTGGGCATCAAGCGCGGTATCGGCCCCGACGACCGCCCCCGACCGTCCGTTCTCCTGGCCGCCCATCAGGATGAACTGGGGCTTATGGTCACCCGAATTGTCGAGTATCAGGGCAGCGGCTTTCTGCGGGTGATCAATCTGGGCGGGGTTGATCGACGGCAGCTCATGGGACAAGCGGCCGTCGTTCATGGAGTCCGACCGCTGACAGGCGTGCTGGGGACGCTACCCGACGCCTATCTGCCCCCGAAGAAACGGGGCCAGTCCATCACCTGGGATGACCTGATTCTCGATGTCGGCCTGCCGGCTGATACATTGCGCGAACTGGTGTCGGTGGGGGATTTCGTCACTTTTCGTCAGTCGTTGCGCCGCTTGCAGAACGGCCGCGTCACCGGCAAGGCGCTTGACAATCGCGCTTCCCTCGCCGCCGTCACCGTCTGCCTGGAACAACTGCAGGAGCGTCGCCATTCGTGGGACGTGATTGCAGTGGCCACGGCGCAGGAGGAGGAGACGTTTTTGGGAGCCTATACCAGCGCCTATAGCCGGAGGCCGGACGCGGCCATCGTCATTGACGTGAGCCACGCCAAAGGCCCCGGGGCCAACGACAGCGATCTGGCGGAGTTGGGCGGCGGGCCGATCCTCGACATCGGCGTCAACGTCCATCCTGGCCTCTATAAAGCCTTGCGCGAGGCGGCCGGGTCGATGGAGATGGGCGTCCAGACCGGCGTGCACGGCCGCGCCAGTGGAACCGACGCTTACGCCATCCAGATCACGGGCGGGGGTATCCCCACCGGGCTGGTGTCTATTCCGCTGCGTTACATGCACACGATGGTCGAAACGGCCGATTTGAATGACATCGAGCGAGTTGGCCGCCTGCTGGCGGAGACGATTGCCCGGATGGACGACGACTTCCTGCCGGGGATCAGGGATGAACTGATGCGGCCGCGCAATGGCGAGGAGTCGAATCAGGCGAAGGATTGATGGGTATGAACGACCTGTTGAAGCAACTAACCGAAGTGGCCGGCGTCTCCGGTGACGAGAACGACGTCCGGCGGCTGATTCGTGACCTGATCGTCGACCATGTCGATGAGTGGTCGGTCGATACGATGGGCAACCTGCTGGCCACTCGACGCGGCACGGGGCAATACGATCTGCGCGTTCTTGTCGATGCTCACATGGATGAGGTCGGCCTGATCGTCACCGATATCGACTCCAGCGGCATGCTTAGCTTTGTCTCTATCGGCGGCTTCGACGACCGCGCCCTGTTGGGCAAGATCGTCAAGGTCGGCCCCAACGGTGTGGCCGGCGTCATTGGCGCGCGGGCGGTTCATCTCCTCAAGGCGGGCGAGATGTCCAAGGTGGTCCGGCAGGACGCCATGCGCATCGACATCGGTGCCCGGAGCAAGGAGTCCGCCGGAAGCAAGGTGAAAGTTGGCGACCGCGCCGCTTTCGTCACTGAGTACGAGGAACTGGAGGGCGGCCGCGCGGCCATCGGGAAGGCGTTCGACAATCGCGCCGGGTGCGCGGCACTCATCGAACTGTTGCGCAGCGAGCGGTATCCCTTCGACATCGTAGCCGCTTTCAGCGTCCAGGAGGAGGTTGGCCTGCGCGGGGCGAGAGTTGCCTCTGCCGGCGTCCGGCCCGATGTGGCCCTGGTGCTGGAGTGCACGCCCGCCTATGACCAACCCAAGGAAGGGGATGTCAGCTCCAACGTCGTCATGGGCAAGGGCGTCTCGGTCTATGTGATGGATTCGGGCACGATTCAGGACCCCCGGCTGGTAGCGCATATTATGGCCACGGCCGACGCCCACGGCATCCCATATCAGGTTCGCCAGCCCGGCGGTGGCGGGACCAACACCGGGGCTATCCAGCGCGCCGGAGCCGGCATTCCTGCAGCCACGCTGGCCGTTCCCGGCCGCTATGCCCACACGCCGTCATTGATGATCAGCCTTGATGATTACGAGAACATGATCCGCCTGGCCGACGCCGTTCTGCGCGGCCTGACGCCCGACACCTTGCGCCGCGAATGAGCGGCCGATTTCCGGAGAGACAGAAATAACATGAACGAACTCATTCGCACATTGACTGAAGCCTACGGCCCATCCGGCTTTGAAGACGAGGTACGCGACCTGATCCGTCCCCTTGTGGAGCCACTGGCCGACGAGATCAGCGTTGACGCCATGGGCAATCTCATCGCGCACAAACGCGCCAAAGGCGGAAAACCGAACCCGCTCAAGGTCATGGTCGCCGCCCACATGGACGAGATAGGCATCATGGCGAGCCACATCACCGAGAAGGGCTTTTTGCGCTTCACCAATATTGGCGGCGTCTTCCCCAACACGCTGCTTGCCGGGCGGGTGCGCTTTGCCAACGGCACGACGGGCGTCATTGGCTCTGACCAACTGGATGATATGAGTTCAATCCACCCGCTTAACAAGCACTTTATCGATGTCGGCGCGACCAGCCGCGAGGATTGTCCGGTGCGCGTCGGTGATGCCGCCCACTTCTATCGGCCGTTCGAGGCCCGCGGACGACATCTGACGGCCAAGAGCATGGACGATCGCATCGGCTGCGCCATCGCCATCGAAGCCATGCGCCGCCTGCCCGATGCGGTTGAGCATGATCTTTATTTCGTCTTCAGCGTGCAGGAGGAAGTCGGTACGCGAGGCGCGGAGGTAGCGGCCAATGGTATTTTGCCCGACGTCAGCATCGCCCTCGATGTGACTCGCACGGGCGATATACCGGAGGCGCGGCCGATGGATGTGCGTCTGGGCGGCGGCCCGGCGATCAAGGTCAAGGATAGCGGCATGATCGCCCATCCCGGCCTCGTTCGTCTCATGCGCCAACGCGCCACGGAGGCGGGGATTAGTTATCAAATGGAAGTGCTGGAGCATGGTTCAACGGATGCCCGCTCAATGCAGGTGGCCGGGCCGGGCAGCGCCGCCGGTTGCATCTCCGTTCCCTGTCGCTATCTTCACAC
>CAZZJN010000036.1:0-17877 GCA_964654505.1 uncultured Ardenticatenaceae bacterium
CGAGCCGCGCGATCTCGGTGCGGGGGAGGAACTGGTCGCCGGGCTACGCAAGGTGCGAGAATGGACAGCCCTGGCGGCCAACACGCTGTTCCTCGACCGCGCAACCTATCGCGCCGTAGCCGCCTCGGGCCTGATGACCGGCCCGGCCGTCGCGCTCAGTCTGGCCGGCGTGGCGGCAACAACCTTCGTCCATATGAGGACAGGCACGTCACCCGCCGCCGGGAGCGGGTTCCTGATGCATTTCGCCGGCTATTACGGCCTGTGGCTCGTCGCCGTTCTCATCATGCATGGCGTGGCTCATGTATTGCGCGGCAAGGGGACGTTCACCCACACCTTTCGCGCGATGGGCTTCGCCCAGACAGCCGGCTTGTTGAGATTATTGCGGCTGGTTCCGGCGCTCGACCCCATGGTGACCGCCATCACCGTCCTGCTGTCGATCATCATCACCTGGCTGGCGGTGGCCGAAGCCCATGGCTTTCGCGGCCGTCGCTCTCTGGCGCTGCCCCTGCTCTATGGCGGCCTGCTCCTCGGCGGCGGGGCCTTGCTGCGCAATGTGTCTCCCGCCTCCGACGCGCTGCTCAGGCTGCTGCTCGAAAGTCTGGGGTTTTTACCTTAGCCCGCCTGGCCCGCGCCATTCGTGACGCCGGCTTTTTCATCGCCCCGCTGAAAACCCTGCGGGGTTGCATAATCATCGCTCATGAGCCAAAATTAACAGTATTCATGAGGAGCGCCCATCATGTCGCCAACCGCTCAGCCCGCGAATGCAGATCGTAAGGCGATTGGCATCGCCTTGCCGCCACGACCGATGATCTACGAGATCAACACCCGGCTCTGGCTCCGTGAATTGACCCGACAATACGCCCGGCCGATCACCCTGGCCAACGTCCCGGATGACGTCTGGGATACCATGGCCGGTTTCCGCTTCGACGCCGTCTGGCTGATGGGCGTCTGGGAACTCAGCCCCGTCGGGTTGGCGATGGCCCTGGAGGACGAGGGGCGCAAGCAGGCGATCCTCTCCACCCTGCCCGATGCCAAACCGGAAGATATCGCCGGCTCTCCCTATTGCATCCGCAACTACAAGGTCGCCAAGGCGCTCGGCGGCCGCAAGGGGCTGGCGCAGGCGCGGGCCAAACTGGCCGAGCGTGGCATGGGCCTCATCCTCGACTTCGTGCCCAACCACGTCGCCCCCGACCACCCCTGGCTGGGCAGCCACCCCGAGTACTTCATCCACGGGACGTCCGACGACCTGGCCGCCGCGCCCAAAGAGTTCTTCGAGGCCAATGGGCAGGTCATCGCCAACGGCCGCGATCCAAACCTCGCGGCCTGGCCCGATGTGGCCCAGCTCAACGGCTTTCATCCCGGCTTGCGCAGCGCGGCCGTGGACACGCTGCGCGAGATAGCCGACCAGGCCGATGGCGTGCGCTGCGACATGGCCATGTTGATGACCACGGCCACATTCAGCAAGACCTGGGGCGCGCGCGCCGGTTCGCCGCCGGAAGAGGAGTATTGGCGCGAGATCATCCCCGCCGTGCATGAGCGCTATCCCGACTTTCGCTTCATCGCCGAAGTCTACTGGGATATGGAATGGGAAATGCAGCAGCAAGGGTTCGACTTTTGCTACGACAAGCGGCTCTACGACCGGCTGGCCCATGAGACGGCCGCCGCCGTGCGCGGGCATCTGATGGCGGACGTATCCTATCAGCAACGGCTGGTGCGGTTCATCGAAAACCACGACGAGCCTCGCGCCGCGGCCGTATTCCGGGCCGGGCGAGCGCTGGCGGCGGCCATCGCCGCCTATACTCTGCCCGGCGCCAAGCTGTTCTATCAGGGTCAATTTGAGGGCTACAAAACCCAGATCCCTGTCTTTCTGACCCGCCGCCCCGACGAACCAACCGACCGCGCCCTGCTGGCCTTCTATCGCCGGCTGACCAACGAGATCCAAAGCCCGGCGCTTCGCGAAGGCCGGTGGTTGCTGTGCGCATTAAATGGTTGGCCCGATAATAAGAGCTATAATAATCTGGTGGCGTGGTGCTGGCAGGCGGGCGACGAGCGCCGGGTGATCGTGGTCAATCTGTCATCCACCACCTCCCAGGCGCGGGTGCAACTGCCGTGGCCCGATCTGGCCGGGCAGAACTGGTTGTTCGTCGATGTCATGGACGACACAACCTACGAATGGAATGGCGACGAAGTATTAAACATGGGCCTGTTTGTCGAGCTGGCCCCGTGGGGGCGTCACTTTTTCGCCGTCCGCTGATCCGGCATGGTCGGCCGTGCCGCGCACATTACGATCTGAATGGATTATCGCCAGGGACCATCGGTGTCTGGCGATTTTAGTTACTGTGTCTGTTGAAACAAGAAACCACCACTATTTCCTATAGGAGATTTGAACCAATCATGTCTGAAAATCTGAATCCGTTTGCAATTGCCCAAGCCCAATTGGACAAGGCAGCCGGCATCCTTCAACTCGATGCCGACATGCACGCATTCCTGCGCGAGCCGATGCGCGAGTTTCACTTCAGCATCCCCGTGCGTATGGACGACGGCCACACGGAAACGTTCAGGGCTTTCCGCGTGCAGTACAACGACGCTCGCGGCCCGGCCAAGGGCGGCATCCGCTTCCATCCCGACGAAACCATCGACACCGTCCGCGCCCTGGCCGCCTGGATGACATGGAAGACGGCCGTTTGCGACGTGCCCTTGGGCGGCGGCAAAGGCGGCGTGGTTTGCAATCCGCGCAACCTGTCGGCCGGTGAACTGGAGCGCCTGAGCCGCGGCTACATGCGCGGTGTGGCCCGCTTCGTCGGATTGAAGCAAGACGTGCCCGCTCCCGACGTAGGCTCCAACCCGCAGATCATGTCCTGGATGCTGGACGAGTACGAGACCATCCACGGCATCCACGAGCCGGGCGTCATCACCGGCAAGCCGATCCTGCTCGGCGGCTCGGCCGGGCGCACCCCGGCGACGGCCATGGGCGGCATGGTGACCATCCGCGAGGCCGCCAAGCTCCTCGGCATGAACCTGAAAGGGGCCACGGCGGCCATCCAGGGCTACGGCAACGTCGGTAGCTTCGCCCACAAGCTGGCCCACGACCTGTTCGGCCTGAAGGTCATCGCCCTCAGCGACGAATTCGGGGCCATCTATAATCCCGACGGCTTCGACCCGGCCGTCGTCAGCGCCCAGATGCGTCGCACCGGCAAGGTCGGCGGCACACCGGGCAGCGAAGAGATCAGCAACGCGCAATTGCTGGAGATGCCGGTCGATATCCTCATCCCCGCCGCCATCGAGAACCAGCTCACCGGCGCCAACGCCGACCGCATCCAGGCCAAGATCGTGGCCGAGCTGGCCAACGGCCCGACGACGCCGGAAGCCGACCGGATTATGAAGGAAAAGGGTATCTACATCATCCCCGACTTCCTGTGCAACGCCGGTGGCGTCTCGGTCTCCTACTTCGAGATGGTGCAGAACTCCTACGGCTACTACTGGACCGAAGAGCTGGTGCAGGAGCGCCTGGACCAGAAGATGACCACCGCCTTCCACGCCGTACACAACATGGCCGAGGAGCGGGGCGTCGAGACGCGAATGGCCGCCTACCTGGTGGCCGTCAATCGCGTGGCCGAGGCCGTCCGCGCCCGCGGTTGGGTCTAACGATTATGACGGGGGCGGGCCTCAAAACCGCCCCCGGGTTAACAACTCATCATCTCGCAACCCGCGGAGACATATGGGTGTACATGGTCGATCGAACGCAACTTG
Source organism: uncultured Ardenticatenaceae bacterium (assembly GCA_964654505.1). Classification (GTDB taxonomy): domain Bacteria; phylum Chloroflexota; class Anaerolineae; order Promineifilales; family Promineifilaceae; genus Promineifilum. The sequence goes on from CAZZJN010000036.1 coordinate 3,751, forward strand.
AACAGGCTATCGCCGTGCAGGAAAGCTTGCGCGGAACCATTGACGACACCATCGTTGACGCCACGATAGCCGCCTTGCGCGCTCAATTGGCCACGCTGAATCTACCGACCGCCCCCGAATCCCGCCGCGCCCAGGCCACCCTCCTCTTCATCGATCTGGCCAACCACACGACCCTGATCCAGGGTCGCGACCCGGAAGAGATCATGGATCTCATCGACGGGGCCTTGAAGCGCCTGTCCGCGCCTGTCGAACAGCATGGCGGCCGCGTCGTCCGCTATCAGGGCGACGGCTACAAAGCCATTTTCGGGCTGCCCGTGGCCCGGGAACATGATCCCGATCACGCGGCGCTGGCGGCGCTGGAAATCCTGGAGACGGCCGCCGTCATCGCCGCCGAACTGGAGACCGAGCGAGGTCTGCCCGGGTTTCAGGTTCGCGTCGGCATCGATACCGGCGTGGTGCTGATCGGCGGCGGCACGGAGGGTGAGGACGCCGTAACCGGTTTGCCGGTCAACCTGGCCGCCCGCCTGGAGAGCGCCGCCGAGCCGGGCACGATCCTCATCTCCCACCATACCTATCAGCATATCCGCGGCGTATTTGACTTCCAGCCGCTTGACCCGATTCGGGCCAAGGGCTTTGCCGAACCCGTGCCGGTCTATCGTGTGTTACGCCGCAAAGCGCGCTCCTTCCGCACCCGGCGCCGCGGCGTGGAGGGAGTCGATACGCGGATGATCGGCCGCGACGCTGAACTGGCTGTGCTCCAGGGGCTGTTTCAGCAGATGCTCGACAAACACGACCGGGTGTCGGCCATCATCGTCGGCGAGGCGGGGCTGGGCAAGTCTCGCCTGCTCTTCGAGTTTGAACATTGGGCCGACCTGGATCCCACCTCGACCCAGCTATTTCGCGGCCGCGCCTGGCTGGAGACGCAAAATTTGCCCTATGGCTTGTTGCGCAGCATCTTTGTCTTCCGCGCCGGCATCCTCGACGACGACCCGGCCCAAGTTGTGCGCGACAAGCTGGTGGCCGTCTTCCACGACGTGCTGGGCCGGGATGAGGAAACGACCCGCAAGGCCCATATCGTCGGCCACTTACTGGGTTATGATTTCAGCGACGACCCATCAGTTCGGTCTCTCACCGATGATGTCCACCAGTTGCACAACCAGGCGTTATTCTATATGTCGGCCTTCTTCAAGGCCGCAGCCGACCGCAGTCCCGTTTTACTCCTCCTGGAAGATCTGCATTGGGCCGATACCAGTTCTCTCGACGCCATCGCCTCGCTGTCCACCGCCCTGGCCGAGCGGCCGGCGATGTTCCTGGGCACGGCGCGTCCCACCCTCTTCGAACGCCATCCCGACTGGATGAGTGACCGCCCCTATCACCGGCGAATCGACCTGTCCTTTCTCGATGCCCGGGCCAGCGACGAACTGGTGACGGAAATCCTGCAAAAGGCGGAGCGCGTTCCCGACCAGCTTCGGGAGATGATCACCGGCCGCGCCGAGGGCAACCCCTACTACGTCGAAGAGCTGATCAAGATGCTCTTTGACGAAGGGGTCATCGTCATCGATGATGAACACTGGACCATTCAGTCGGGGAAGCTCACCGCCGTTCATGTGCCGGCGACGTTGACCGGCGTGCTCCAGGCTCGCCTGGACAGCCTGCCCACGGCCGAACGAACTGCCCTGCAGCATGCCTCGGTCATCGGCCGGCATTTCTGGGATGCGGCCGTGGACTACATCGACCAGGCGTCGAACGTCGAGGAGACCTTCGCCGCGTTGTGGCCCACCTTGCGCCGGCGCGAGCTGGTCTACCGGCGGGAAGAGACGGCCTTCGAGGGCACGAACGAGTACGTCTTCCAGCACGCCCTCCTGCGGGATGTCACCTATCAAAGCATCCTGCGGCTGTTGCGGCGCGATTATCATCGCCTCGCGGCCGAATGGCTGATCAAGGCCGGCGGTTCCCGGGTCGATGAATATGCCGGTCAGATCGCCGCCCATTTCGCCCTGGCTGAGGACGCCCGCAACGAGGCCCAATGGCAGGGGCGGGCGGGGCGAGGCGCGGTGGTTCGCCACGCCGCCCCCGAAGCGGTTCGCGCCCTCAGCCGCGCCCTGGAGCTGCTCCCCAGGGACGATCCCGAACGGTATGAACTGCTCAAGCTCCGCCGGCAGACTTATCATCTGTTGGGCGAGCGCGAGCCGGAAATGGCCGACCTGGCCGAGATGGAGCAGATAGCCAAATCGTCGGGCGATTTATATCGCCGGGCGGAAGTGACTGTGGAGTGCATTCACACCTTTCATATCACCGGCGCCTATGAGCAAGCCGACGCTCTCAGCGTCGAGGGCCTGAGACTGGCCGAGGAAGCGGGCGACATCCCCTTGCAAGCCCAGGCCTTATTATATCGAGGCAACGCAACCATGTTTCTGGGCGATTTCGACGAGGCCCGCGGATATCTGGAGCAAGCTCTGGAGCTGGCGGATTCGGTTCAGGCCCGTCGCGTCCAGATGGAAGCCGTGCGGGCGCTGGGCGTCATAGCCGAGGAGCAAGGCGATTTTTCCACCCAGCAATACCGCTATCACCAGGCGTTGGACATCGCCCGGGAGCTGGGCGATCGCCTGGGCGAGCGACGCGCCCTCAACAGCCTCGGCGTAGCCACGCAAGCCCGCTGCGATTTTAAGGCCAGCGCGCAATATTTCGCCGATTCCCTTATCATCGCTCGAGCCATCGGCGATCGCGCGGGCGAGGGGGTCGTCCTGGGAAACTTGGGCGTCCAGGCCAATCTGCTTGGCAAATACGACCGCGCCCGAAGCCTGTTTGAGGAATCCATCAAGGTCGCTCGTGATATCAACGACCAGGCCGGGGTAGACATCAATCTGCTCAACCTGGGCGGGGTCATGATCTGCCTGGATCAAAGCGACGAAGCCCTCGAGCTTTTTGAGGAGGGGCTGCGCGGGGCGAGGGCGACCGGTTACCGACCACTGGAGGGTTTCCTCCTGAACGGCATCGGCGTGGCTCTGCTGTGGAGCGGCCGGTCGCGAGAAGCCATTGTTCTATTGCGACAGGCCATCGCGCTGCGCCTTGAACTCGGCCAACCCCATCTGGTGGCCGAGAGCCGCGCCTACCTGGCTCAAGCCCTGGCGGCCGAGGGCGACCTCGGCGCGGCAGTGGCCGAAGCAGATGCCGTCCTGGACTTTCTGGTGGACGGGCGGATGGAGGAGACCGAGGAGCTATTGCGGATGCTGCTGGCGATTTATCGGGTTTTGGACGAGGCGGGCGACCCGCGCGCGCCGGCCGTTCTGGCACGTGCCCATGACGAGCTGCAAACATCAGCCGGAACTCTCGACGACGACTCTCGCCAGTCCTATCTCGGGAACATCTCCTGGAACCGGGAGATCCTGTCGTTATGGGCGGAACGCGCCGGTCGCTGACTTTGGCGTTGCGGTCGAAGACGAATATCATTAGCCCATGTCAAAACCAGCTATCGCTCCCTACGGCTCGTGGAATTCACCCATCACAAGCGACCTGCTCGTGGGCGGGACCATCTCCCTGTCTCAACCCTGGGTCGATGGCGACGCCATCTACTGGGTCGAAGGACGGCCCAGCGAAGGCGGCCGCAACGTCATCGTCCGCCTGGCGGGCGGGCGACAAGAGGACGTGACCCCGGCCGGGTTCAATGCCCGCACGCGCGTCCATGAATACGGCAGCGGCGATTACACCGTCCATGACGGCGTCGTCTATTTCTCCAATTTCGCCGACCAGAGGCTCTATCGCCAACCCATAGGCGGCGCGCCCGAAGCCATCACCCCCGCTGTGTCGCTGCGCTATGCCGACGCCATCTTCGACCCGGTCTGCAATCGCCTCATCTGCATCCGCGAAGATCATCGGCCGGAGGGCCGCGAGGCGATCAACACGCTGGTGGCCATTCCGACAAACGGCGACGAGCAAACGGTGTTGGCCGAGGGCCACGACTTCTACGCCACGCCACGCCTCAGCCCCGACGGCCGCCGCCTGGCCTGGCTGACATGGGATCACCCCAATATGCCCTGGGACGGCACGCAGCTGTGGCTGGCCGACGTGGCCGGGGACGGCTCCATCGGAAACGAACGGCTGGTGGCCGGCGGCCCGACCGAGTCCGTCTTCCAGCCGGCCTGGTCGCCCGACGGAGTCCTCTACTTCATATCCGACCGCACGGGCTGGTGGAACCTCTATCGCCTGAACGGTGACGCGGCCTACGCCCTCGCCCCTATGGAAGCCGATTTTGGGATGGCGCAGTGGGTCTTCGGGCTGGGAACCTATATCTTCACATCACCGGCCGAGTTGATATGCTCCTATACGCAGGGCGGCCACAGCTTCATGGCCCGTCTCGACACGAACACGAAAGTCCTGTCGCCGCTGGGTGTGTCCAGCACGCTGCTCTATCCCTCCCACTCGCGCATCGTCGCCGGGGACGACTTTGTCGTCTATATCGCTGCCTCGCCCACCCAGCCGCGATCCGTCGTCCGCCATGATTTGGCGACGGGCGCGTCGGAAGTCCTGAAACGCTCGACCGATCTGGCGATCGATGAAGGCTATATCTCCATCGCCCAACCGATCGAGTTCCCTACCGAGGGCGGCCTGACAGCCCATGGCTATTACTACCCGCCGCGCAATCGGGATTACGTCGCCCCCAATGGCGAACGGCCGCCGCTGGTTGTGCTCAGCCATGGCGGGCCGACATCGGCCACAACGGCCGACTTCAACCTGGCGCGCCAATACTGGACAAGCCGGGGGTTCGCCCTGCTGGATGTTAACTATGGCGGCAGCACCGGCTACGGCCGCGCCTATCGCCAACGGCTCAACGGCAACTGGGGCATCGTCGATGTCGATGACTGCGCCAACGGGGCGCGCTATCTGGTGGAGCAAGGACTGGTCGACGGCGATCGGCTCATCATTCGCGGCGGCAGCGCGGGCGGCTATACCACGCTCTGCGCCATCACCAATCGCGATGTGTTCAAGGCCGCCGCCAGTCACTATGGCATCAGCGATGCCGAAGCGTTGGCCCAGGAAACTCACAAATTTGAGTCGCGCTACCTTGATAATCTCATCGGCCCCTATCCGGAGCGACGAGACATCTATGTGGAGCGCTCGCCCATCCACGCCGCCGACCGCTGCACGGCGGCGCTGATCCTGTTCCAGGGGCTGGACGACGAGGTCGTGCCGCCCAATCAATCCGAGCGGATGTATGCCGCGGTGCGCCGGCGAAAGTTGCCGGTGGCCTACGTCGCCTTCGAGGGTGAGGGTCACGGCTTCCGGCAGGCGAAAAACATCAAGCGCGCGATGGAAGCGGAGCTGTACTTCTACGGCCGCGTCTTTGGCTTCAGCCCGGCCGGCGATATCGAGCCGGTGGCCATCGAGAACCTCAAATCCTGATCGGTCGGCCAATCGCCGGATTCAACCACCGGATCAAAAAAGGCCGGCACATGGAACCCGTCATCAGACAGGTCCGTCATGCGCCGGCCCATGTTATTTCAGGCGGTGCGGCGTCTGTCGCCCCTAGGCGACACGCACGGCCAAAAAGGCCATCCTGGTTTCGGCTTCCATCCCGCGGACGGTGCCTTCGGGCATGTAGATGGTCGATCCGGCGGAGACGGCCATGCGTTCGCCGTTGACGATCATCCAGCCGTTGCCCGTCAGAAAATGATAGACGGCCATCTTTTCCGGGTGCTCGGGGATCTTCTGTCCCGCCTCCAGCCCAGCCATGATGATCCTGACCTTGTCATTCTCCACCACGAAATTGGGCTTGGGGCCATCGGGCACAAAAGCGACCTGGGGTTCCCAATCAGGGAAGTACTTTATCTCGGACACAGGGCTTCTTCGACTAGTTAAGGCTGTAGGTCTCGACCACGCTGTTGGTCGTGCCGTGCTCGTTGGGGACGTAGCTGTCGGCCGCCTCGTCGTTGACCCACACGGAGTTGTCGACCAGATAGCGATACTGATAGCTGCCGTTGGCCGGCAGACGCAGCTTGGCCGCAAACTTGCCCTTGCCCTTCTTCATCGCCACCGGCTCCCAGCCGTTGGCTTCGCAAACCAGCGTAACCTCGCCCGCCTCGGTCGGCAGCTCGAAGGTCACTTCATACTCGTCTTTCGTCTTGATGTACTTCTTTTTCAACATCGCAAAATCTCCTTCTAACAGGTAGTTCGTTTCCTTAATCAATTAATTTGGAAAAACGTCGGGATTTGGACCGGCTCGCCACGTGGAAAGCCAATTTGATTATAAGAATAGGGGGTGGGCTGTCAATACGCCAGGTGAAAAGGGCACAACGATTACCGTCATTCTCTCAGCCAATTATCACAAAAACGGCGGGCGATCGGCCGATCGCCCGAGGAGACGGTCATCCGTTATTCCGGCTTGTAAAACACGGAGGAATTCTTGCCCATCCGGGTGGGGTACTTGGTGCCTTCGGCCATGCAGCGCACGGACTTGACGTTCACCAGAGCCTCGATCTGGTGCAGGATGCGCACTAATTGGCGGGGGCCAATCACCTCAAGCTCCATGTCGATCCCCAACTCGCTGTCTTTCTTGTCGTGGAAGGTACAGATGTTGCGGATGTTGACGTCCTTTTCCACCATCAGTTGAGTCATCTCATGCAACAGGCCCGGTCGGTCATAGACATCGACATAGAGCGGGACGATCCGCATCTCCCGCGGAGCCGTCTCGCCCCAGCCCAGCTTGAGCAGGCGAGAGTCGACTTCGGGGCGACCACGAGCGGCATTGAGCGTGGGGCAACCCTCGCGATGAACCGTCAGGATGCCGTCCTGACGCAGGAACCCGACGATCCCGTCGCGCGGTCGCGGAGCACAGGTACCGCACAGGTGCAGCCTGTTCTTGCCGGCATTGGTGATGACATACGTCGATCCGTCAGCCGCGGCGACGACATTGCCCAGCGGCAAGCAACGGCCGTCGGCCCACCGCTCGGCCATGATGCGCGTCGAGAGCACCGTCGGCAGCAATTCAGCCCGGCCGATGTTGTAACACAACCCCGTCGCGTCGTCGTAGCCGAACAGCGCGGCGATATCCTCATGGGCCAATTGGGGCAACCCCAGCATCTCCAGTTCGCGCAGGAGAATCTCATGTCCCTGCCGGATCGCCTCCGGATCGCTCAGCTTGCGGAACCAGCGCCGGGCGTAAAACCGGGCGTAGGTCGTCGTCAGGTAGCCCAGGTCTTCATCCAGCCAGGCCCGCCTCGGTTGAGCGCGTGTATCATCGATGATGCGCACCTGATCGCCATCTTTCAGCGGCTTGTTCAACGGAAACGGCAAATCATTAACCAGCACGTCGCGGCAACGATTGCCCAATTCGGTGTGGATTTTATAGGCGAAATCGAGGGGCGTGCTGCCGCGCGGCAACTCAAACGGTTCGCCGTCCTTGGAGTAGACGCGGATCTGCTCGCCCAGCACGTCGGTCATCGCGCTGCGCACGGCCAGCATGGCGTCCTGCGGCGCGACGTTGATGCTCTTCGATATGCTGGCGAAGAACTCATCGATCCGCTCGGCCAGGCCGACCGACCACAGTGGCGTCCCCGAATAGTACCATTTTGCCAGCACGCCGATCTGGGCAATACGCTCCATGTCGACCGTGCGTAATCGGACTTTCAGCGGTTGACCTTCGGAATGGACGAGGGTGGTGTGGAGGGACTGGTAGAGGTTTTCGCGGCCGACGGAGATGTAATCATCAAAACGATTGGGCACGACCGACCATAGGTGGTGGATATGACCCAGAGCCGTGTAGCAATGGATCCTGTCCTCCAGCAGAACGGTGATGCGCAACATTCGGTCCATATCCCGATAGCTTGCGTCTTGCCTTTCCAGGTCCTTATAGACGGTGTAGATGTTCTCGGGGGCCATTTTGACGTCATGAACCGGCAGACCGTTGGCCGTCAGACAGTCGATGATCTGTTGCCGGACGATCTCGAAGAGCGGCTGTTGCGCCCGGCGAAGTCGCTCCAGCTCGGCCTGGATGGTTTCATAGGCGTGGGGGTTGATGACCTTCAGCGACAGGCTCTCCAACTCGCTCTTCACAACCCACATGCCCAGCCGATAGGCCAGTGGCGCAAAGACCGACAGGGTCTCTTCCGCCTTGGCTTTCTGCTTGTGGGGCGGCAAGGCATGGATGGTGCGCATATTGTGCAGGCGGTCGAAGAGCTTGATGATGACCGTGCGCACATCGGCCGTCATGGCCTTGAGCAGCTTTTGCAGCGTCGCCTGCTGAATCTCCTCCGGCGACAATCTGCGGCTCTCCTGAGCCACACCGCGCGTCACCTCCTTCAGTTTGGTGACGCCATCCACCAGTTTGGCTACTTGCGGGCCGAATTCATCGCTGATTCGCTCAAGGGGTATGAGCGTGTCTTCGGCGATATCGTGCAGGAGGGCGGCCGAGAGGGCATCCGCGTCCAGCCTGTATTCCGCCAGGTAGATCGCGACCTCCAGTGGGTGGTAAAAAAAAAGCTCGCCGGACTTCCGGCGTTGGGCGCCATGTTCCCGGCGAGCAAACTCGAACGCTTTCATGACCTGAAGACGATCGGTCGTACTTAAATAATCATCAATAAGCGTAAATAATCGCTGGGCTTCGGCAATTAAGGGTTCGCTCTCGATCATATGAAAATGGATACCCACCAGACCGCCTAAAGATGCCCGAGTGGGACGGGCAGGTAGCAATATCTATAGGTATATCCCCTCATTATACCTTGAAACGCGGCGATCTCCTAGCAGATTGCGCCAAATTCCTATGAGCAATGAGGCTGAAATCCGCCCCGGCGACAGGCTATTTCCTGAAATCGACGAAGCGATAACCGACGCCGCGCTCCGTCAGAATATATTTGGGGTTGGCCGGGTCTTCCTCGATTTTCTTGCGAAGATAGTTGATGTAGAGGCGCAAGTAATGGGTCTCGTCGCGGTACTCATATCCCCACACCTTGGCCAGCAGCGTGTCGTGGGGCACGACCCACCCGGCGTTCTGGATGAGGTGATTCAGCAGGCGATACTCCGTCGGCCGCAGGTCGATCCGCTCGCCGTTGACGATGACCTGATGGCGATTGAAATCGATCGACAGCCGGTCATCGATCTTCAAAACCGTGCGCGGCGGTGGCGCGGGCCATTGCGCCCGTCGCAACACAGCCCCCACCCGGCTGGTCAGCACGCGCGGGCTGAACGGCTTGGTGATGTAATCGTCGGCCCCCAGCCCCAGCCCGCGAGTGATATCCTCCTCATCGCTGCGAACGGTCAGCAATATGACCGGCACGGTGGATATCTCTCGCAACATCTTCAGGGTCTCGAAGCCGTCCAGTTCCGGCATCATCACATCCATGATCACCAGATCGGGGGTGAACTGGCGCACGCGATCCAGAGCCTGCACGCCGTTCTCGGCCTCGATGACCTGGTAGCCCTCCAGTTCCAGATTCATGCGGATGAAGCGGCGCATGCGCAATTCGTCATCGACGATCAGCACGATCTGCGGGGCGGTTGGTTCCAGGTTTTCGGGGACTTTTTCGACCATGATATTCCTATTCACGCACGAAGCCGATGGCTTTCTCCAGATCGACGGCCGGCAGGAGCTGGATATGACTGATGCGATGCCAGGCGAAGAGAACCTTATCCGCATTGCCGTCAAGATATCCCACGGCGCGGCCGTCGCGGCGGCGTGGCGCATAAACGGTGACGAACTGCGAGGCCGGATCGGGCATGCCTTCCAGCTCCCCGATGATCGGGTCCTCGCCTATCAATTGAATGACGGCCGATAATCGCATCATAGCTATCTCTTGCGCGGAACGCAGGTTGCGGGTCGGAGACTCATCTCTGAACAGCCGTCCGCCTGTCGCATCTGCTGATACTCTGAAAGTTTGTGAAAGCTGCGGTCGCTTTCTCCCTGTAGTTTAATCCGCGATCGTGAGTTGTACCAGTAAACCCCCGAAGCGGACGCCCGCCGTGGCCGGCAACGGGTACTCGCGCCCCGGCTCCAGCCGCTCGCCGTTGAGCCACGTGCCGTTGCTGCTGTCATTGTCGCGGATGACGAACCCGCCGTCGTCCCACCGGATGGTCGCGTGTCGGCGCGAGACGCCCCGCTCCTGCCCTTCAAAGCGCGTCACGTCAAACTCGGGCACGAAGTCGGAGAAGGGATCGGTCCGGCCGATGTTGAACTGCGTCCCGCGCAGGACCACGTCGGCCTCATATTGGATCACCCGAACGCGCAGGGTCGGCGGCATGGCCGGTGGTGGCCGTAGATTTTCTCCGCCTGGCGCTTCGGCCGTGATCGGCGATGATTCCCGATGGCGCGTGCTAATCTTCCTGATGGATGATTGGCGACCGGCGGCCGCCTGGCTCGCTTCCAGAAAGGCCCGCGCCTCCGGGTGGACGGCCGCGCCACAGGCGTCACAAAATAACGTCCCCGGATAATGCTGCGCGCCACATTCAGGGCAGACGATCATGACTTGTCCGACCTCATCAGGGAGCGCGTTCCGTATTTCAGCACCTTGCGGCCTTCGGGCGACATCGCGCCCTGTTGAGCCAGCTGCTGCGCTTCCAGTTGGGCCTGTCGCGCCAGCCGCAGATCGCCCGTCTCCATATAGCGGTCGGTCAGCTTCCGCATGCGCGCCGCGGCCGTGTCCGGCTTGCCCGATTGAGCCTCCTCCCAGGCCTTGTCCTGCATCCGGTAGAGATTGAGCCACCGCGCTGCCTCGATGATCGCCCGTGGGGTTTGGCCATCGCCGGCTTGAACGTCGCCGGCGATCAGCCGCACACTGCGCTCCGCCACCTGGGCGATCCCGTTGGCCGCCGTGAACCGGACTTCAAACGGTAGTCGGAATCGCGCCGCAACGGGTTGCGACGCCACCAGGAACTCCAACAGCACAGTCATCGGCGACCGCCCCTCCAGATCGCCCATCGGGATGGGGCGCGAATCAGAGGACAAAGGCTGGGGAGACGGCGCCAGCTTGAAGGCGCTGCGCAGCGTGAATGAGTCCGGCCACGATTGGGTCAGGGCAAGATTGCGGGCGTGGATGGCCCCCAGACCTTGCAAGCGGCTTTCAAGATGGGCCAACACGTCATCAGGTCGCTCGATATAGTGCGATTGACCGCCGGACGGAGCCACCAGCGCATCCAGAAAGGCGTCATTCCAATCCGCCCCCAGGCCGAAGGCGGTGATGCCGATCCCGTGGGTCGCCGCTTGCTCGGCCAGACGCAGGCAGTCGGCCGCGTCGCCATAGGTATGGCCGTCGGTCAGCAGGATGAGATGGCTGATATACCCTCTGGCCGCGGGGCGCGCCACCTGGGCCAGCCCGGCTTGCAGCCCCTGATAGATCTCGGTGCCGCCGGAAGCGACGATGGCCTCGATATGCCGTCGGGGGTCGCGCCAGGCCGCGGCCGTCTCCGAGTCGGGACTAGTGGCGGCCGTGTCGATCGTCGCCGCGGGCAAAACGACCTCGGCCCGATCGCTGAAACTGACCAGCGACAGCCTGTCCCCCGGCCCCAGCTTGTCGAGCAGCAGCCCGACGGCCGCCGTCACCTTCTCCAGCCGCTCGCCACGCATCGACGTGGAGCGGTCGACCACCAGACCGAGATTGAGCGGCCGATCGGCGTCGGCCGTGGCGGCGCGGTTATCGCGCGGCCGCAGCGTCAGCAGGGCGTACAGGATATGGGGCGTGTCCAGAAGGGGGATGCTCTCGGCGCTCAATGTTATGTCGAGTTCCAGTGCCGGGCCGGCGGCCTCGACCACCAGCGAGTCATAGGTCTTCCGGCGTTGCGGGCTGCTCAACACCTCATAGGCGTATCGAACGCGCTCCCAAGCCTCGTCATCGATCGGCTCGGCCGAGTTGGCGCGCGCCTTCCATGCCATGAAGGCCGCCTCGATCTCGTCCGGCCGGGCGGCGCGGTCGATGCCGAGGACGGTATACAGATCGGTCAGTTTCTGATCCATGACTTACTGCCGGTTACACAGCACCGGCCGGGAAGAGTCGAAGCCGCACTCAGGAGACGGTCGCCTGGAGCGCGATATCGACGACCACGGCGGTTATATTGTCGTAACCGCCGCCTCGCATCGCCGCGGCATAGAGCCGATCGGCTATTTCCTGGGCCTGGCCGTCGCCGCCGAGGATGCCGGCCATTTGCGCCGGAGAGATGATGCCGCACAGGCCGTCGCTGCACAACAGCAGCTTGCCCCGGGCGGGCAAGTCGAGAGAGAAGGTGTCGGCCGTCAGCGATCCGTTCTGGCCCAATGCCTGCAGCAGGACGTTGCGATACTGAAAATGCTGCGCGTCCTCCATCGAAAGCCGCCCGGTCTCTTGCAGGCGTCTGACCAGCGAATGATCCTCCGTCAGCAACTGTAGCCGGCCGCCGGTGTACAGGTAGGCGCGCGAATCGCCGACATGGGCGATGTACAGGCGACGGCCGAAGACCAATCCCGCGGTCAGGGTGGTGCCGCCGTTCGATCCCGGCTCGGCCGAATCAGGGCCGACGATCGCCTCGTGGGCGGCAAACACCCCCCGCTCGATAAGATCGAGCATATCCCTCTCGGGCGGCTCCGGCCGTTGCCTCAACAGCGGCAGGTAGAGGCCCGACAGGACGAACTCGGCGAAGGCGCGGGTGGCGGTGTTGCTGGCCACATGGCCCTCGCGCTCGCCCCCCATGCCGTCGGCGACGACGTAGAGGCCGAGGGGATTGAGCGGAAAGTGGCCGCCGTAGACGGCCGTGAGGGCAAGGCACGAATCCTCATTGCGCTCGCGCACCGCGCCCCGCTCGCATCGGAAGCCGCTGTCGATCTCTATGGCGCCGTTGAAACTCATCATATCGCTACAGCGGCAGGGCGTAGAGGCAGTGGTCGGTGGCTCCAATGTAGAGGATGTTGTTGGTGATGGTTGGCGCACCGATGATGGGGCTGCCGGTGTCGAATCGCCATTGAAGCTCCCCGCGTCGCGCGCTTAACCCGTAAACGCTGCCGTCGGTCGAGCCGAAATAGACCGTGTTGCCCCAGATCGTCGGCGCGGAGACGATCTGGCCATTGGTCGGATAGGCCCAAAGGCGGCGGCCGTGCGCGGTGTCGATAGCGTACAGATAGCCGTCGGCCGAGCCGACATAGAGCGTATCCTCAAAGATGACCGGCGTGGATATGACCGGCCCCTGGCATTGGAACCGCCAGATGGGCCAGCCCGAACCGGCATCCATCGCGTACACCATGCCGTCCGAGGAACCGACATAGAGGATGTCGTCGGCTATCTTGGGGGACGAGGTGACGGCCCGTTTGGCCGTGGCCTGCCATTTCTGCTTGCCGGCGGACATTTCCAGCCCCAAAACCAGCCCGGCCTCGGTGCCGAAATAGACCATCTCGTCGGAGACATAGGGTGTGGAACGAACGGGGCTGTAGACGTTGGTCTTCCAATAGAGAAGGCCGCGCATCAGATTGACGACGTAGAAAAAGCCGTCGTCGGCCCCGAAGAAGGCATGGTCGAAACGGGCCGCCGGCGTGGAGTAGATCGCTCCCTCGGCATTGAACTGCCAGTTGAGCCGCCCCTTGCGCAATTGTAGCGAATAGAGCGAATGATCCGCGGAGCCGATCAGCACCGCGTCCTCATGGACGATGGGCGAGCTGCCGATCCCGCCGCCGGTGGGATATTTCCAGAGAAATTCCCCCTTGTCGGCGGTCACGGCGTAGAGATTATGGTCATACGCTCCGGCGAAGACGATGCCCTTGGCCACGGCCGGGCGAGTGCGTATCTCGTCCTCGCAGCGAAAGACCCACAACGGTTTGATCCGGCTAATCCCGGCCTTGAGCGAGGCCGCCGGCGCGCTTGCCCCGTCCGACCTGTCGACGAGACGGCCGCTTTCTGTGAGGCCCAACCGGTGCTCCAGATCAGCCTCATCGATGTCGCTCTGCGACAGAACCAGCAACGCCTCGCGCAGCGCCATCGCGTCGGGAAAACGATCCTTGGGATCGTAGGCCAGGCAACGCATGATGATGGCTTCGAAGGCGCGGGAGATGGACGGGTTGGCGGCGCGAATCGGCCGCTCGCTGAAGGTGAAGGGCGTCTCCTGGCGGGGGTCTTGCCGCGTCAACAGGTGGTGGAGCGTCGCCCCAAACCCGTAGACATCCACGGCCGGCGTCGCCTCGCC
>CAZZJN010000036.1:17977-23836 GCA_964654505.1 uncultured Ardenticatenaceae bacterium
TCCGTCTCATCCAGCCATTGCTGCAGGTTCTGGCCGGGGACGAACTCCAGGATTAGATAGCTGCGGTTGCCGTCCGTGAAATAGTCGAAGATGTCGGGAATGGCCGGGTGGTTGAGCATGGCCAACATGCTGGCCTCGCGCTCGAACGACTTGATCGTCAGCTCGCGCATCTCCGGGTCGGCCGTGCCGATGTGCATCTCCTTCACCGCGCAGAGACGAGTGACCGAGGGGAATCGCAGGTCGCGCGCCCGATAGACCGAACTGAAGCCGCCGGCTCCCAGTCCGCCCATGATCATGTAGCGCCCCTGGAGCACCGTGCCGGATTGCAGTCCGCCGCCCTGGGGATGCAGTGGCTTGCTTTCGCTTTCCCGCTCGACGGGTGGCATTTCTCTCGTGCCGAATTCCATATGGTTGCCTGAAGAAAGTTTGATTACTGATGTGGCCGCAACTCACGCGATGAGCCGGAACTGGACAACGATCACACGATGACGGCCGATGGCTTGCGTCTGATTATTATAGAACCTGTCAGTCCGATCCTTCAAATTAAAGGAAGCGAAAAAGCAGCGCGTTTACGCCAGATACGCTCGGCTCCGCAAGCCCAGTCCGGCGGGGTGGCGCCGTCCTGTCGGGCCTCGGCCGTCACGCGGGCGCCTTCCGCGCGCACCTTCGCCTCCAGATCGGCCGGATCGATGAAGAACGAGCTGAGCTGCGAGCGGTATTCACCGATGGCCGCGAATTTGGCCACCATGGCCGCCTCGGTCAACCACGTCGTCTCGGCCGCCCAGTTGCCGCGCCCGGAAGAGGGCAAAACGACCTCAAGCGCGCCGGGCTTCATGGTGTAGGGATAATCCTCGTAGTAACCGACACCCTCGAAGACCCGCTCCCCCGCCCGACGCGCCAGCTGATGGTCGACATGCTCGCCCACGCCCAGCGGCAGGTAGGTTGCGCCGGCCTCCGGCAGGGCGGCAAAGGCCTTCACCAGCGCGTCGAGGAAGCCCTCATCGGCCGGGTTGACCGTCCCGAACATATCCACCGGACCGGGATAGAGCAATACGCCGTCCGGCCCGGGGCGATAGATGCCATCGAGGAAATGCAGATGGAGGACATCGGCGCGCAAGAGGGCGAACGCCTCGCGATCCTCGGCTCGTCGCCGGGCCACCATGGACACAGGCGATTCGCCCAGGCTGTCGGCCCAGCGCCGGTGGATCGACTCGGCCGTCGCCGACAGGGTATCGGGCGGCTCCTCGGCAGTCACGGTCACCACGAGGACGGTATCCCCGACGGCCGTGTGGCGAAACACCTGGCCACCGCAGGATAGCGCGACGTCATCGAAGTGGGGCGAGATATAGAGATGATCGTAATAGGCGTGCAGATGACTCATGATTGATCGTGTGATTCGCCAAGCTCCGGCTTCTATAGATTGATCGTGAACGCCGCGTAGCTGGGGTGGCCGGTTAGGTCGCGGCGGCCACAATGAGTATAATACCATAATCATGACCAAGCGCCTGACTCATCTCGACGAGACCGGCCGCGCCGCCATGGTCGATGTCGGCGACAAGGCCGTGACCGAGCGCATGGCCGTGGCCCGCGGCCGCGTCGCCATGCAGCCGGAGACGCTGCGCCTCATCATCGAAGGCAACATAAAGAAGGGCGACGTCCTGACCGTGGCCCAGGTGGCCGGCATCATGGCCGCCAAACACACCAGCGATCTCATCCCCCTCTGCCATCCGCTGCTGCTGAACAAGGTCGACGTCACCTGCACGCCCAACCCCGACGACGATTGCGTCGACATCGAGGCCGTGGTGCGCGTGTCGGGGGTGACGGGCGTGGAGATGGAGGCGCTGACGGCCGTCACCGTCGCCGGACTGACCATCTACGACATGGCCAAGGCGGTCGACCGCGGCATGCGCCTGACCGACGTGCGCCTCGTCAGCAAATCCGGCGGCCGCAGCGGCGACTGGCATGCCCCCGATGAGGGCTAGGATCGGGCAAGCCCGACGGCCGTGCCGCATCCCCTCCGGCAGTTGAGGGTTATTGTTAAGATAATCGACAAGGACAGCATCACAGCCGCTTATGGAGATAACCATCCGCCTCTTCGCCACCCTGAAGGATCGGGTTCAGAGCGAATACATCAAGGTTAGCCTGCCGTCAGACCCCTCGACCGTGGCCACCCTCCTGGACGCGGTGGGCGCGGATTATCCGGCGCTCGCCCCGGCCCTGCGCTCCAGCCTGGTGGCCGTCAATCGCGCCTTTGCCGGGCCGGATACGCCCGTGGCCGCGGGCGACGAGGTGGCTATCTTCCCGCCGGTCAGCGGGGGTGCCGAGCGATCGCCGCACCCGACCTATTTCGCCGTCACCTTCGAGCCGTTCGACATCGAGGCCATCCATGCCCGCCTGACCGGCCCGGAGATCGGCGCCGTGGTCAGCTTCACCGGCTTCGTGCGCGGCCGAACGCAGCGCGACGGCCTGCCGGAAGAGACGCTCTATCTGGACTACGAGGCCTACGAGACCATGGCCGAGGAGAAGATGGCCCAGATCGCGCGCGAGATTTGGGCGCGCTGGCCGGAAGTGCGGGGGGTGGCGCTGGTGCAGCGGCTCGGCCGCGTCGACATCGGCGGCAACACCACCCTGGTGGCTTGCGCCGGGGCACATCGCGACGTGGGCGTGTTCGAGGCCGCGCGTTACGGCATCGACCGGCTGAAGGAGATCGTGCCGGTCTGGAAAAAAGAGGTGGGCGCCGGCCGGAGCCTGTGGGTCGAAGGCCATTACCTACCGGCAGCCAATGAATGATAACGGAGTCCGTTTTATGAACCATGAAGATAAAGCGCAAGAGCGAGCGTCGACTTTTTCCAGAGTGGTAGTTACAGGAGTCGGAGCGGTCACGCCTCTGGGCCACAACGTGCCCGACACCTGGGCGGCGATTCTGGCCGGCACGTCCGGCATCGGCCCCATCACGCTGGTCGATGGTTCCAAACACTCGATCGGCGGTCTGTGCGAGGTCAAGGGGTTTGATCCGGAGCAGTACATGGATCGCAAGGACGCCCGACGGCGCGATCGCTGCCAGCAACTGGCGACGGCCGCGGTGGGCGAAGCCATGCGCATGTCGGGCCTGACGATCACCGATGAGAACCGCGACCGCGTCGGCATCACCTTCGGCACGGGCATTGGCGGGATACGCACCATCGTCGAGCAAGAGGCCATCCTCCACAGCGGCGGCGTGCGCCGGATCAGCCCCTTCGCCATCACCATGATCATGCCCAACGGCGCGGCCGGGATGCTGGCCATCGATTACGGCATCCGCGGCCCGTCGACGACCATCACCACCGCTTGCGCCGCCGGCAATGACGCCCTGGGTCACGCCTATCGCGCCATCCGCTATGGCGAGCTGGATGCCGTCCTGACCGGCGGCACGGAAAGCATCATGACCTCCGTGGCCATCGGCGGCTTCGAGCGGGCGGGGGCGACCTCGACCCGTTCGACCAACACGCCGCAGCCGTTCGACGCCAATCGCGACGGGCTGGTCGTCGGCGAGGGGGCGGGCGCTCTCGTACTGGAGAGTCTGGAACACGCCCAGGCCCGCGGCGCGGTCATCCTGGCCGAGATCGCCGGCTACGGGCAGACGACCGACGCCTGGCATATCACCGCGCCGCCGGACGACGGTTCCGGGGCGGCGCGGGCCATTCGCAAGGCGCTGGCCGACGCTGGGCTGCGGCCGGAAGATGTGGACTATATCAGCGCCCACGGCACGGCCACACCGCTCAACGACGCGGCCGAGACGGCGGCCATCAAAACCGCGCTGGGCGAACACGCCTACAAACTGGCCGTCAGCTCCACCAAGTCGATGACCGGCCACATCATGGGCGCGACCGGCGCGATCGAGGCCATCTTCTGCGCGCTGGCCATCCGCGACCAGATGCTTCCGCCGACGATCAACTACGCCACGCCCGACCCCGCGTGCGACCTCGACTATGTGCCCAACGTCGCCCGCCCCGGCCGCGTGCGCGTCTGCCTTAACCATGCGTTCGGCTTCGGCGGCCACAACGCCGTCACCGTCATTCGACGATTCGACGCCTGATGGATGAGTTGCTGGAGCTGAGCGAGCGGTTGGGCGTGACATTCACGGATCACTCCCTCCTGTCCCGCGCCCTGACGCATCGCTCCTACCTGAACGAAAACCCCGACTCCGCGCTGGAAGACAACGAACGGCTGGAGTTTTTGGGCGATTCGGTGATCGATTTCATCGTCGCCGGCTATCTCTATCACCGCTTCCCGGAGGTGGACGAGGGGGAGCTGACGGCGCTGCGGGCGGCACTGGTGCGCGCGGAGACGCTGGCCCAATTCGCGCGAGAGATCGACCTCGGCCGCTATCTGCGGTTGGGCTATGGCGAGGAGGAGAGCGGCGGCCGCCGGCGAATCCCCCTGCTGTGCGCCTCGTTCGAGGCCGTCATGGGGGCGGTCTATCTCGACCGGGGCATGCCCGCCGCGCGCCCCATTGTCGAACGCTTCATTCAGCCGATGCTGGCGCAGGTCCAAGACGGGGCGCTGCACAAGGACGCCAAGAGCGAGTTCCAGATGTGGGCGCAGGCGCGCTTCAACAGGACGCCCCGCTATCAGGTGACGGGCAGCGAGGGGCCGGACCACGACAAGACGTTCACCGTGCAGGTGCTGGTGGGCGACGAATCATGGGGCGAGGGAAGCGGCCACAGCAAGCAGGCCGCCGCCCAGGCCGCCGCGGCTCAGGCGCTGGCGCGGGCGGAGACGGAAGAATCGTGAAATTGACCTCATCATAACCTGCCCATGAGACTGCTCATCACCGGCGGCAGCGGCTACCTGGGGCGGCATCTGGTTCGGCGGGCGGCCGCCCAATATTCCGGTTCCTTTGCCTATACCACCTTCTCAGCCGATCCGCTCGGCCTGCCGCAAGGCGCGGCGCAAGGAGCGACGCTCGATCTGCGCGACGGCGCGGCCGTGGCCCGCTTCGTGACTGACTTCGCCCCCGACGCCGTCATCCACACCGCCGGCTCCAACACCACGCCCGACATGGCCGCCGTCATCGTGGAGGGGACGCGCCATGTGGTCGCCGCCGCCGCGGCCGTGGAGGCGCGACTGGTGCATCTCTCGACCGATTCCGTGTTCGACGGGGCGCACGCGCCCTATGACGAGACGGCCGTGCCCGCGCCGCTCAACGAGTACGGGCGGGCCAAGGCGGCGGCCGAGGCGATCGTCGCCGCCCACCCCGACGCGGTCATCGTGCGCACGTCGCTCATCTACGGGCTGGAGGAGATGGACAAAGGCACGGCGTGGATGGCGGCGGCGCTGCGCGAGGGGCGGCCGGTGACGCTCTTCACCAACCAGCGGCGCAATCCGGTGTGGGTGGAGACGCTCGGCGCGGCCTGTCTGGCGCTGGCGGAGCGTTCGGCCTCTCCGGCGAGCGACTATCGCGGCGTGCTTAATGTGGCCGGGCGGCAGGCGATGACGCGAGCCGAGTTCGGGCTGCGGATGCTGGAGTGGTGGGGCGTGGCCGAGCGGGAGACGTTATCGCCGGCGCCGGACGAGAGCGGGCGTTGGCCTCTGGATTGCACGATGGATGTGAGCCGGGCCGAGGGCCTGCTGCCGGTGTCGCTGTGGGGGGTGGATGAGGTGTTGGCGCGGGCGGGGCGGGGCGGGCTGTCATTGCCGTAAGCGGCGTCACTCGCGGCCGGCGGATTTGCGCCCCAGGAACGCGCGACTCAGGGCGAACACGCCGATGGCGATCCAGAAGACGTTGACCGCCACCGAGGGCATCGCGCCGTGGTAGAACGAATTGATCAGCACCAGCGCCCCGCCGACGAGGTTGAGCGCCTGATAGGGGACGCTGTC
>CAZZJN010000037.1:0-23782 GCA_964654505.1 uncultured Ardenticatenaceae bacterium
CGCGCCATAGGCGGCGAAGAGGCCGGCCACACCGCCCACGGCGGCCAGGAGGATGACGGCTTGAGGAACGCCGGCGGCATAGCCCTGATTTTCCGGGCCATCCAACAGCGGGGGAATGGTTGCCACGACGTTGAAGAGCGATTGGAGAGTAAACAGGATGACGGCTGTTTTGTAGAGGGGTGAATGGTTCATGATGTAATTCCTGTAGGAAATCAACCTGTAGGAACCGAGTTTTCGAAAAAAACTCGGTTTCTAATCGGGAAAACCCGGTTTCTATTCTAGGGCCGATCTTATGATGCGATCATCTTCGGTCGGAGCAACAGAACGACGATGACGAAAACGGAAACCAAAACGGTGACGATGGATGAAATACGCGCAAAATCGCTCGGCGCGGCCGTGACGCCGGGCAACGCGCTCAACCCGTTGACGGCCGAGAGGATAATCACCAGCCATTTGCCCCATTTCTGCCCCTGCCAGGCGCCATAGGCGGCAACGAGACCAACCACAGATACCAGCGTGGCGAAGATGATGATTACCTGGGGGATACCGGCGACCGCGCTCTGGTTATCAGGGCCGCCCAGCAACGCGGGTATGAATGTCACAACGGTGAGTACGCAAAGGAGCGCGAACAGAATGATGGCTGTTTTGTAAAGAGGTGAATGGTTCATGATTAACCTCCTGATAGCGGAACAGACAACCGGCGGCCGGGTTTTTCATGCGCCGGTTGTCCAGTCCTTAACTTGTGCTAATTCTCAACCGTAAACATATGTACCATGCCGTGGAGCAGGTGCGGCATCGGCTCTTCGCCCGCGGCCATGGCCACGAGGTCCGGCAAGGGGCATACCAACTGATACTGGCCCGGCTGCAAGTCCATCTCGACCCACACCCGTTCGCCCGGCGACATCGGCGGCAAGCCGCCCATTACCTGAACCGGGGCGTCGGCCGGCGGCGGTCCGCCTTCCTCGCTGAATAGCCCCAGCAGCTGTTCCGGCGTCACGTCGGGATTGTATGTCGTCAGGGCAGCCAGATGCCACTGGTCGCCGGAATTGACGAATTCCCACAACCCCTGGCCCGGCACCGTGTCGGGCATGGCGTAGGCGAAGTCAACCATATCGACTGTGACGGCCGCCTCCGGCTCGGTCGTGCCGACGATCTCATTGGCCGTGAAGAAGGTCAGGTCGTTGGCCGGGTTGGCGTCGTCGCTCAGGATGAAATCGCCCGTGCGCAGGTCGACATGGAAGCTGCTCGTCGTGCCGGGAGCAACGTCCTGAACGCTGTGGATCATATTTGCCAGTTCAAAAAGGCCGAAGAACGCTTCGGGGTTGGCATCGGCCACGGCCTTGAACTCATTCAATTCCTGCCGGGTGTGACCTTCTTTTATTCGCAGCAGGCTCACCGCGGCAGGAGCGCTGCCGGTGTTGGTGACGTCAATTCGGACGATGCCTCCGGGGACGACTTCGGGCACGTTCAAGGCGCCATCTTTGGCCTCGATGGTGACGACGGGGATTTCCGCCGTTGCCGGGGCCTCGGTCGGGGGGACGGCTGTCGGCGGCACGGCTGTCGGCTCCGGCGCGGCGGCTTGCTGCGCGCCCGAACCTGAACAGGCGACCGCCAGCGCCAGCACGGCGATGACGACCAGGGCCAGGATCGACCAGGTTCTGTGATTGAAACGGTTTGTATGCTGCATGATCTACTCCTCAAATTGGTGTAATTGGGTGGTCACGAAAGTCCACCTGAGGAAGAGCATAGCGTCCGATTGTCCCGGGCGATCGGGAAGATGTCGGGACGGAGCGGGAAAAGGACAAAGGATAATCCCGTTTTGACGGGCAACGGGTGGGCGAATCAACCGAGACGCCGGCGGGAACGCGCTGCGTCTCGGTGATATTCGATCCCGATCGACCTATCGTATCGTGACCGGCAAATAGAGGTCGTGGTCCGGAACGGAGGGTGGCGGGGCCGGGGGCGGCTCCTCAATAAACGCCCACACGCCGCCAGTGATCCGGAAGCCATCGCCGGCGGCGGGTAAGCTGCCGTCTACCTGTCCGGCAGTGGCGGCGATGCGAAAGCCGTCGCCCGTGCTGTTGCTGTAGCCGCTGGAGACGTTGCCCCAGAGCAAGGCCGGCGCGGCCGTGTCCCGACCCAGAATCGGCAGGGCTGTAAGGAGCAGCGCCAGTGCCAAGCCGGTAAGGATAAGAATACT
Source organism: uncultured Ardenticatenaceae bacterium (assembly GCA_964654505.1). GTDB lineage: Bacteria > Chloroflexota > Anaerolineae > Promineifilales > Promineifilaceae > Promineifilum. The sequence goes on from CAZZJN010000037.1 coordinate 2,201, forward strand.
AACCGTGTGTTTGGTTCGTCTTGTCATTGCGCCCTCACTTGCCAATATAGACGGTTCCGTCATAGGCTCTTAGCCACATCGGACGGGCAATAGTCAGCCCACCCGGCTCTAAATACGAGCCGGAATCAATCCAAACGGTGCCGCCATTATTGACCGCCGCTGCTCCCTCACGCACTGTGTTGAACGGGTCGACGATTGTGCCCGTCTCGTGACCGGTGCCTTGCTGGCTAACATAAACCTGGTCGCGGTTGTTCACCGGCCAGCCAATGTCGGCCAAAATCGCCAGCCCAACCCGACCCGGATGGTGCAGCGCTTCTTGCTGCGCCAATTGGGGCGTCATCAAGGCATTGGGTGTGTTGTTGAAGGTGGTTTCATCCAGGTGCGAGTAGCTGCTGCCCGGATCCCATGTGGCCGGCGCAAAGAGGCGCGCCGGCTTGTTGCCGTTGGCCGGGTTCGTGTTGCCTCCGCTGAAGAACCAGTTGTTATGAGTCAGGGCCAAACCGAGATTGGTTGAAGGATTGCCATAGTCCAGGATGCTGGTAGCACCGTTGTAGGTGAAGCGATCGTATATCCAGGGCGGGTCTTTGACACAGCCGTCCCCGGCCGTGCCGTTGCATTCGTCGTCACCCATGCCGTCATCGACTTGCGCGCTGCCGGAGAAACCCAGGCCATGTCCGATTTCATGCAGGGCGACGGTCAGGAAGTCGGTCTGCCCGGCCGGGATCCGGCCATCCAGACCGAAATACCAGGAGAAGTTTCCGTTGAATTCGGCATTGATTTCCGGCAAGGCGCCATTCAGGTCTGAATTCGCGTGTTGGTTTGCCAGTGCCACGGCATAGAAGGTGTTCTCGACCGGGGCGTTCTTGAAGTCCCGATAGGTGAGGTTGGCACGTGCCTGGCCTAGCGTGTTCGCGTCGAGCGTCGCATACCAGCACGCGTCGACAACAACCGTCTGCGAGCCATTGAGCAGCGTTGACCAGATGAGCGCGGCCGCGTTCATGGCCGTTTGCGCCCCGGCGGGCCAGGCTGCACGCACCCATGTCGGTGAGTCCGGATTGGGATCGTCCGGATGCACGTTCGGGCAGGATGCCGTCGGATTGTAGTTGACTGTAATAGCCAGGGCGTCAGCGCTTCGCGGCGTACCGTCCAGCGCGCCGGGCGGCGGTTCCACGCGGTAAGGGTTCGGCCGTGGGTCGTACTTTAGCGAGACGGCTACGCCGGGCGCTGATTCTGGTTGATTCTCGGCCACGACGGTGCCGGGCTGCAGCCCTTTGATTAACAGCAGGATAACCGCCAGCAGCCCGAGTGACAGCAGGATGCGTAAGTGTTTCATTACATCTCTCCCGTTATTGCTTACTGCAAATTGACCAGCACCAGCACCAGCCCCGTGCCGCTATCCAGCCCGGTCATGGCCTTGCCGATGATCGCGCCGTGGGCCTGATCGAAGTCGGTCACGGCCATGGCATAGCCGGCCATATCCGAGGTCGTCAGCAAGTCGCCGGGCAGGATAGGCCCGGAAAGCGCTTCGGCCTTGACGTACACGCGGCCGCCGATAGCCACCACGGCATCGCCTTCCAGCACGCCGTCCTGGTGCAACACCAGCCCCGTGGCCACATCGCCCGCGCCGCTGACCACGCCGGCCACTTTGCGGTCATAAGCGGCCGTGCTTATCATCAGGTGGCCGGGGTTGGCGGGGTCGATGACCATGACTGTGCCCGGTTCGGCCGTCGCCCCGTCGCTGACCTGAAAGCGTTCGGCCAGGTCGCTGCCGCCGGTGATCTGCAATACCTCGGTGCGTGCGATCCCCGCAAAGACGGCCGCCGGGCCGCCCGCGCTGGTGGCGTAGATGCCGGGACCGTTGCCGGTGTTCTGGGCGGAGACGGCGGCGTTGGAGCTGCCTGTAACGCCGCGCACGCCGACCCAGTTCTGGCTGATGCCGGCCACGCCCGCGCCGTTGGTGCTGGTGCCGTAGACGCCGTGCTCATCGACGCTCTCACCGGTGACACCGCGCCACTTCGTGCTCTTGCCGAAGACGCCCCCGCCGTTGGGGCTTTCACCCATTACGCCGATCGCCTTGGCGCTGTAGCCATAGGTGCCGACCCAGTCGACGCTGCTGCCCCACACGCCGGTGTCGTTGGTGGCCTCGCCGCGCACGGCCGTTCCTTGTGGGCTGGAGTAGCCATAGATGGCGAAACCATCCGGCGAACTGTTGTTACCCGCCACACCGATAGCCGGGCCGGCCGGTGCGTTGACGATGCCGTAGAGGCCGATGGGAAAGCTGGTGCTGCTGTTGAGGACCTTGATGCCGGCATCAACCGACGGGCCGGAAGGGACGGATCCGATGACCCGCGCGCCGGGCCGCAGGCCGAGAGCGTAAGGCATGGCCGCCAGCTGGTGTCGGCTCGGTGTGGGCTTGAAGCTGCCCCCTCCGGCCGGGCAGCGTACTTCCATGTGTAACCAGCGCCCTTCGCCGGAAAAGAGTTTGGGGTCGAAGTCCAAATTGACGGCAAATATGCCGCTTACCACCTGCACGTTATCGCGCAGCACTTCGCCCAGCTTCGATCCGCCGGTGGCCGCGTCATAGAGACCAAATCGGAGGTCGCATTGGCCGTTTAGCGGGGCGCCGCCTTCGTCGGCCAGTTGTCCCTGGAAGGCGAAGTCGGGGCCGAGAGCGACAGTCGTCGAGGCTATGTCCTCGATGGCTGATGGGGGCAGGACGTCATCCACCTGATTTTTTGCCAGGATGACCCCAGCCAGCGCCGACAGAATTATGATCACCATGACCAGGATCGGCCATATTCTATGATTCCAACTGATTCGATGCTTCATCATTACTCCTCATATTGCATGGATGGAAGGTCACGAACGACTACCCAAGACAGCATAATCCCCAATTGTCCCAGGCGATCGGGAATGTATTGGGAATGGTCGGGAATTCTGGCGGGAAATCGGAGGTCGAGACAACAGGCGAGCGATGGGTGGGCGAAGGGATCAGGCGTCGCGCCGCTGGCCTCGTCCGACCCATTGTGCATCATGAGTGATGACCAGGTGGGGTGACACCCGGTTGCCCATTCCGAAGCGCTATGCTACTATCTCAGCATTATCCTTCATTCATTTATCTTATTTGCAGGTCTAATTCTTTATTAGTGCGCGTATGGTTTATCTCGTTGATTCGGTTCTCTCGCCGACGCCGGTCATTGTTTTCTTCCGGCGGCCCGCCACGAATATGCGTTGACGACGACTGATCGCGTAACCTGTCGATAGACCTGCAACGACCGGCCACGGAGATGGTCGGCCGATCCGATTTTGAATGGTGGATGCATTGTAAGCATTCGCCATTTTTTATTTTGCGGGACAGTTCATTTATTTTGGGCAGGTTAACAATCATTCGTTTTATTCCGGGAGCATTAATTCATCATGGGATCATCACGTATCGAATTCATCGCGAGACTCATCGGGGCGGTGGTGCTGGCCACCGCGCTGGCCATTGTGGGCGTCCAGGCGGCCAACATGTTGAACCTCGACCCGCTTCGCTACGGCATCGCCTTTGGCGTGGGCGGGGGAATCCTGGGGGCGGTGTTGGGCTTTTTGTTCACCCCTCATCTGACCGTGCGGCCGATCAGCCACATTCGTCAGGTCCTGTCGGCCATGCCGCTGGAGCGACTGGTCGCCCTGCTGATCGGCGTCTTTCTGGGGCTAATCGCCGCGGCGCTGTTCGCCATCCCCCTGTCGCAACTGCCGTCGCCGCTCAAGGAGATTTTGCCGCTGGCCACGGCCCTCGGTTTCTGCTATTTGGGCGCGGTGCTGATGATGAATCGCTATCGCGACCTGCGCGAATTCGCCGGTAATATTCGACTGCCGCGCGGAAATGATAAAGCCACGGTTGTTACCCAGGAAAGCGAGAACGCCGATGTTATCTTGCTCGACACCAGCGTCATCATCGATGGTCGCATCCTGGACATCGGTCGCACCGGCTTCATTCGCCAGACGCTGCTGGTGCCCAACTTCGTCCTCAAGGAGTTGCAGCACATCGCCGACAGCGCCGACAGCTTGCGCCGCAATCGCGGCCGACGGGGGCTGGACATCCTGGGGATGCTGCAAAACGAATCGCCCGTCCCGGTACGCATCACCGATATGGACCCACACCAGGCGCGCGACGCCGACAGCAAGCTGGTGCTCCTGGCCCGGCAACTGAACTGTCCCATCATGACCAATGACTATAATTTGAACAAGGTCGCCGAGTTGCAGGGCATCACTGTTCTTAATATCAACGACCTGGCCAACGCGGTCAAGGCGTCGCTCTTGCCCGGCGAGGAGTTGAGAGTGACGATCATCCAGGAGGGCAAGGAGTACGGCCAGGGCGTCGGCTATCTGGATGACGGTACGATGGTCGTGGTCGAAGACGGCCTGCGGGTATTGAATCGCACCGAGAACGTGGTGGTGACCAAAGTCTTGCAGACAACGGCCGGGCGAATGATCTTCGCCAAGCTATAATCAGAAAGATACCTTTTGAAAATCAGTGGAGTGAAGCATGTCGCTCAGAATCTATAATGTGCTATCGCGGCAGAAGGAAGAGTTCGTACCGCTGACACCCGGCAAAGTCAATATCTACGTTTGCGGCCCCACGGTCTACGATTTTTCCCATATCGGGCACGCCAAGACCTATGTCAGCTTCGATGTGGTCGTGCGCTATCTGCGTTTCCTGGGCTATGACGTACTGTATGTCCAGACCATCACCGACGTCGGCCATATGCTCGACACGGGCGAGGATCGCATCCTGAAGAAGGCTCGGCAGACTTCGGCGCTGCCGATGCAGGTCGTCGAGACCTATACCCGCGCCTATTTTGCCGACATGGACGCGCTGGGCGTTCGCCGGCCGGATATCAGCCCGCGGGCCAGCGGCCACATCCCGGAGCAGATCGCCATGATCGAGCGTTTGATCGAGGCCGGCCACGCCTATGTCCAGGAAGGCTCGGTCTACTTCAGCGTGGCGTCGTTCCCGGAATATGGCAAGTTGAGCGGCCGCGTCGTGGAGGAGCTGGAAGAGGGCGCGCGTGTGGCGGTGCGTGAGGACAAGCGTCATCCGGCTGATTTCGCCCTGTGGAAGAAGGCCGAACCCGAACACATCCTGCGCTGGGCCAGCCCGTGGAGCGACGGCTTCCCCGGCTGGCATATCGAATGCTCGGCCATGTCCGCCAAGTATCTGGGCGATACGTTCGACATCCACGGCGGCGGACTTGAGAATATATTTCCCCACAACGAATGCGAGATCGCCCAGAGCGAGGCCGCCCACGGGGAGCCTTTCGCGCGCTACTGGATGCTGACCGGCTCCCTGACCCTCGACGGCGTCAAGATGAGCAAGAGCCTGGGCAATACCCTGACCATCCGCGACGCGCTGAAGCGCTGGCGAGGCGAGGCGATTCGCTATTTTGTGCTGTCCAGCCACTACAGCAACCCCATCGACTTTTCTGATGAGGCGGTCGAGGCGGCGTTTAAGGGTTGGCAGCGCATCTGGGGCGCGGTCAGTCTGACCCGCGAGCAATTGCGACAGGCTGAACCGGGCGATGTCTCCCCTGAAGTTGCGGCCATGCTGGCGGCCGCCCGCGAGCAATTTCTGGAGCGGATGGACGACGATTTCAATGCTCCCGGCGGCCTGGCTGTGTTGCAGGACCTGACGCGACAGGTCAATACGCTGATCAATGAGGGAGGCCCCCAGACGCAAGGCACGTTGGCGGCCATCGATGCGCTGTTCCGTGAGCTGGGCGGCGAGATATTGGGCGTTGTGCCGGAGCGCGAGGAAGCGGGGGCCGACGCCGAGCGTGAAGATGGGCTGGTGCGCTTGCTGATCGACCTGCGCAATCGAGCGCGGGCCAACAAGGATTGGGCGGCGGCCGACACCATCCGCGATCGGCTGAAGGAACTGAACGTCGTGCTGGAAGATCGGGCCGATGGCACCATCTGGAAACTCGGCTGAAGCGCTGACCCGCCGCCATCCCGTCCTGGAGGCTCTTCGGGCCGGGCGACGGACGATCTATCGGCTGCACGTTGAGCGGCCGAAAGGCAATCGCGCCGACGACCGCGAACTTCGGCCGATACTGGAGGCAGCACGCGCCGCGAAGGTGCCCGTCTCGACCGAGGACAAACCTGCGCTCGACCGGCTGGCTCAACGGTTTGGAGCCGACGCCAAACATCAGGGCGTGTTGCTCGAGGTCGGGTCTTATCCCTATGCTGATGTGGACGAGATGCTGGGGCTGGCCGAGCGGCGGAGCGAGAAGCCCCTCCTGTTGTTGCTCGATCTGCTCCATGGCCCACAAAATATCGGCACGCTTCTGCGCACGGCCGAGGCTTGCGGCGTCCACGGCATCATCCTGCAAGACCGGCGCGCGCCGGAGATCACCCCGTCCGTCGTCCAGTATGCCGCGGGCGCGACCGAACATTTGCTTATCGCCAAGGTGACCAATCTGGTGCAGACGATGCGCGCGTTGAAGGAGGCGGGCGTCTGGCTGGCGGGCATGGACATGGACGAGGACGCCCGTGAATTGGGCAGTATTGACCTCGATATGCCCTTGGGCATCGTCGTCGGTCACGAGGGGGAGGGACTACGCCGTCTGGTGCGTGAACGCTGCGACTTCATCATCCGCCTGCCCATGCGGGGGCAGGTCGAATCGCTCAACGCGGCCGTGGCCGGCTCCATTCTGCTCTATGCTGCTTGGCAGGCGCGTGGGTTTGGGCGATAAGGCGACTCTCGGTGGGGGAGTTTTGAGTGGTGCCAGATGGATTTGAACCATCGACCTAGGGCTTATGAGTCCCCCGCTCTACCACTGAGCTATGGCACCAAAACCAGATGGATATTATAGTCACTCGGCCGCCGATTGCAAGGCCTGATCGGACGGAATGTTGAATTAGCAGTTTACATCGAATACGGAATCCATTATTATAACTGTGTTGGTTAGCCGTAATATTGGGTGTTTTTATTCTTGCTTAACGGCTCCATCAAAACGCTTCGGCCACATAAAATATCCTCGTTACGGCAGCACCGACAGTCACATTATCGTCGTCAGCGTAGAAAAAGGAGAAGATCGATGAAGCGGCCGTTGTCTCTATTATTCCCCCTGCTGCTCTCTGTCATGTTGATGTTGACCGCCTGTGAATTTAGCGCCAGCACGGCCAACATCAAGAATGCCACCCTGGCCCGGGACGAGGCCGGCAGCCAGCCGACAACGACATTTGAGGTGAATGAACCATTCTATCTCATCGTCGATCTCGGCAACGCGCCTGATGCCACCAAGGTTAAAGCTGTCTGGTATGCCGTCGATGTGGGCAGCGCAGCCCCGGCCAATACCCGAATCGACGAAGCCGAGCTGGAAACCGGCAGCGGTGAAGTCACATTTGATCTGACCCCCAGCGGCCAATGGGCGCCGGGTACCTACAAGGTGGAGCTTTATTTGAACGGCGAACTGAACCAGACCCTGGATATCAAGGTCAATGGGGAAGTGGCTCAGGTCGCGCCGGAGCCGACGGCCGAACCGGCCGCTACCAAGGCCCCCGAGGCGACCACAAGCGGCGCGTCCGGCTCGGTGACATCTCTGGAAGATGTTCGCGAGGCTACCATCCGTATTCAGGCCCAGGGCAGTTTTGTTGACCCGGAGTTCGGGCAAATGACCAATGTCGCCGGTCAGGGATCGGGCTTCATCATCGATCCGTCGGGCATTGCCGTGACCAATAACCACGTCGTCGCCGGGTCGGCCTTTTTGCAGGTCTATGTGGAAGGCGAAGACGAGCCGCGCAATGCCCGAATCCTGGGCGTATCCGAGTGTTCAGATCTGGCCGTCATCGATATCGAGGGTGACGGCTTCCCGGCGCTCCAGTGGCGCGAGGAATCCGCCCCCGTTGGGCTGGAGATCTACGTCGCCGGCTTTCCTCTCTTCGGCAATGAGGAGTTTACCGTAACGCGCGGCATCGTCTCCAAGGCCCATGTGGTCGGCGAGACGAACTGGGCCTCGGTTGACAGCGTTTTGGAAATTGATGCCACGATCAACCCCGGTAATTCCGGCGGGCCTCTGGTTGACTCAGACGGCCGTGTCGTGGGCGTCAACTATGCCGGCAACGACGAGACCAGCCAATTTTATTCCATCGCTCGCGCCGAGGCTGAGCCTGTCATCGAACAACTCCGCGCCGGGGAGAATGTAAATTCTCTGGGGATCAACGGACGGGCGGTGACCGACGGCGAGAGCATTTTCGGCATTTGGGTGTCGTCGGTTGTGTCTGGCTCCCCGGCCGACAAGGCGGGCATCAAACCGGGTGATATTCTGACCAAAATGGAAGGCCTGGTGCTGGCCACCGACGGCACGATGGCTTCTTACTGCGATATCCTGCGCGGTCACAATATGACCGACACCATGTCCATTGAAGTGCTCCGCTTGTCCGACGCTACAATCCTGGCCGGGCAGGTGAATGGCGATTCCCTGAAAGTAGTCCAGACGCTGGGTGGCGGGGAAGGATCGTCCGGTGGTGATACGACCGGCGGTAGCACAGGCGGCGACACAGGCGGCGGTAGCTACAGTGAGTATGTCTCTCTTCGCGACGATTCCGGAATGCTGCAAATGTCGGTTCCTGTCGAATGGAGCGACATCGACGGCACGCCGTGGACGTTCCAGGATGCCGAGGCCGGCCCGTCCTTGCTGGCATCGACCGATATCGACGGTTTTTTCAACAACTGGACGACTCCGGGCGCATTCCTGGCCGCATCAACATCCTTGCGGGCTACCTATGATTACACTGCCTTCCTGGATCAGTTCAATCTGGAAAGCAATTGCACCTATGACGGCCGCTTTGCCTATAGCGATGATCTGTATACCGGTGCGTATGATTCCTATTCCAATTGCGACGGCTCAGGCAATCGCTTCATCGTCCTGGTGGTGGAGCCGGATGCGCGCAACGTTTTGGTCATTCTCCAGGTCCAGATGGCCGGCGAGGCCGACGAAGAAGCGCTCGATACCATTCTGAACACCTTTATCTACTTTGGCCTCTGATGAGAGTAGGGATTGGAGATACGAGCACGATGCGCCTGATCGGCGTTCGTGGTTCGTGTCCCCAATCCCGGTCTCGGCTTTTCCCCGGTTGTCGCGGTAGAATCTTGCTGCATGGGCAAGATCATCACCATCGTCGGCAATTCGGGAGTGGGAAAGACCACGCTGGCGCACGCGCTGTGCCAAGTCGGTCCATTCATCACCGGCGTGGAGCCTCCTCTTGGCGAGCGTCCGTTCCAGGCTCTCACGGCCGTCGAGCCGTCTCGCTACGCTCTCGCCAACCAGGTCGACTTCCTGCTGCTGCGGGCGGAGCAGGAGCGCGCCCTGCGCGACGACCCGGCCCACGGCGTGATCGATGGCGGCCTGGATCTCGACTTCCACGGCTTCACCCGCCTCTTCCACCATCGGGGCTATCTGGACGAGTCTGAATTCTCGTTGCTGGCGCGGCTCCACGGGAACCTGCGGAAGCTCCTCGGCCCACCCGATCTCATCCTTCATCTGACCGCCCCGCTGGCCGTAATCGCGGAACGGTACGCCCGCCGCGGCCGCATACTGGAGATCGCCCAGCAGGATGATCTGGCTTTGATGGATCGGTTCATTGCCGAGTGGCTCGACGGCGCGATCGACACGCCGGTCATCGCCATCGACGCCTCGGCCGACGACCTCTACACGCCTCAAGCCCTGGCTGCGCTTGCGGCTCGCATCGCCTAATCGAACACGATCCTCGCCTGCACCTTGTCGTCGACCGCGTTTCCTGCTTCATCCATCACCGGCAATCGCTGTCCCGTCGACAGCAGATAGAGGCCGACGTGCAGTCGGTAGACGTCGCCCGGCGAGACGGGTGGGATGTCGGGATTGAGTTGCACAATGTAGGGATCGACGACGACCTCCCCCGGCTGCCAGGCGCTTGTCGGCCGCGTCCCTTGCACCGGCCAGGCATCCACTTGCCCCACGATCCGGTCGGCCGCGTCCAGCAACTGCACAAACACGGTGTAGTCTTCGCTCATCCCGGCCAGCCCTTGCCACGTGAGCGTCACCGGCAGCTGCCCACCCGGCCCAAACTTCCCCCAATCCACTTCCAAATCCAGCAAGGCGATCCGATCGTCGAAGTTGGTCGCGCCGTCGGGCAGGGGGATGCCGCTAATGTCGATCTCGGCCACCACGCAACCCGTCGCCGGCGTTCTCAGCCAGCCGCAGACGGCACTCAGTTCGCCCGGAGGCAGGGCGACTACCACATACTTGCCTTCCTCCGTGGCTGCTTCCAGGGTGATGCCGTTCGAGCGGGAGATCGCCCAATCCGGTTTAGCGCGCATCGGCGGCGCGGCGTCGGCGGCGAAGATCAGGCTGCTGAGGGCGTGCGGCGGCACGAGCATGAATGTGGGGCTGTCGCCAAACCCGCTGTAGCGCAGCGGCAGGGTCGTCCCCGCTCTCGCCCGGATCGGGAAGTCGATGCCGTCCAGGGCGAAGCCGTCGAAATAGGCCCGTCGTGGCTGCCCAACCGGCCCCGGTCGTGGCGTGAGGGGGACGGTAGCGAGCGTGTGCCAGGCGAGATCGGCTGCGGCCGTGAAGCGTGGCGCGACGGCGACCTCGATCGCCGTTTCACAAGGCGGCTCATCGCAGTGAGGGTCGGGCAGCGGCAGGAGGTGAAAGTCGGTCACCACCTCTCCCGGCCGCCAGGCGTTGACCGGATAGGTATCGTTGGCCGGATGCACCCCGTTGACGGCAACCTCGTCGCCCACCCAACGCAGATAAATTACCGGCGACCGCTCGCCCTCGGCCAGTGGCCGGTCGAGCGTCCAATAGAGAGTGATCGCCGCCGCGTTTGCATCGACGGCAGCGACCGGATCAACCCGATAACCCATCAGGCGCAACGGGTTGATGACCTGATCGGCGATCGTAACGCCGCCGGGGATCATCGTCAAAGGCTCTCGGCTCACCTCTACCAGTGGCCCGGCAGACCGCAGGTGATAGATGCCCTCCAGGCCCGGCAGATAGCGAGCCAGATAGACGGGTTGCCCCGCCTCCAGCCGCGCATCGAGTTCGGCGCGATAGGCGGCCTCGTCGGGTAGAACCATGATGTCAAGGTCGGGCCGTAATTGTTCCGTTTGCTGCAAATAGTAGAGGGGCGCGATCTTCTCGCTGTCGGCCAGCACGGCCGCCCGGCGGACAAGCGGCAATGCCAAAACGCCCCTGGCCCAGGTTTCGCCGCCGTCGCGCCCCGACTGATCGACGGCCGACCAGCGCGTCGCGGCCGACAGAAACGCCGGCAGCATGGCCAACAAAAACAGGAGCGATGTGATGGTTTTCAGCTTCGGGGTGGGGCGCAGCAAGCCGATCAGATCGACCAATGCGGCCAACCCGGCCGCCACCCAAATGGCGACGACCACGTGAGCCGGGATGAGAAAGACGGCCAGGTCGGGCACGTAGTAGTTGAGCGCGTAGAATGTGAAGCCCACGGCCGTGATCAGCAAGACCAATGCCGCCCGCCATTGCCGCGCGAACAGCCAGGCCAGCCCCGCAGCCGCCAACATCAGGTAGAGCCGGCCCCAGGCATCGAGGAACAGACGGGCGATGATCTGCCGCCGCGCTGGGTCACGCAGCCATGCCTCCCACTGCAACGCGCCCTGAAAGCGCCCGGCCACCACCCAGTCGATGAAACGGTCGATGCCCATCGGCTCGCCGTTGATCGCCGCCCAGCGCAGCGGCAGGTAGGCATAGAGCAGCAGAGGTAGCGCGAAGGCGAGCAGAAGTTGGAAGGCTAACGGTAATAGCGACCGACGACGACTGATGTCGGGGCGTTTCCGTTTGTAATGAGGCCATAGATTGAGCACGATGGCCAGCGCGGCCGGCGGCAGGAGAAACACCGTCGTGAGGTGATTCGTCAGCCCCAAACCCAGCAGGAAGGCCAGCGCGACCATCGTCTTGCGATCCCCGGCCACATGCCGCATATCGTCCGACACACCACTCTGCGTGCTCACGGCGGTCGCGTTATGGCGGGCGTCTATCAATCGCAGAATCAGCAGCAACGCCGACGCCACGATGAGGGCGTGGAGGGTGTATACCTCGGCGATAATGGCCTGGCTCCAGTAGACGGGCAGCAGGCCGAGGATGACCGCGCCGGCCAACGCTGCCAACGGCTGACCCAGCAACCGTAGCCCCAGCCGGAAGACAACCGCCGCTGCCAGCACGGCATAGACGGCCGAGGCGAGATTGATTCGCCAGGCCATCGTGCCCAAGGGCAGCAGCGAGAACAGTTTCCCGAGCAGCAGATAGAGCGGATAGCCGGTCGGGTGGGCGATGCCCAGCTGCGGCGCGACGACCTGAAATTCAAAGGCATCGGCCGCGCCCACGGCCTGCGACATGGTCAGCAGATAGACCGGCCCCAGGGCGACAGTGACGAACAGCGGGCCAAGCCATCGCCAGCGCCGGTCGGCCTCATCGAGGATCAGATGAGCCAGGACAGCTGCCGCCATCCACCAACCGGCGGCGAAGAGAAAGCGGGCGCGCGCCGGATCGACGACCGGATCGAGCAGCCAGATGAGGTTAATCAACAGGGGCGTACCGGCGAGCGCAGTGGCTGCTCCCCCACGTCGAATGGCTTGTTGCGCGCCCCAAGTACCCGCCAAGGCGATCAGAGCGGCCGTCGCCAGCACGGGGATCGGTCGACCCATCCAGCCCCAGGCTGGAAACAAGCCTTCATAGAGCAGGCGCGACAAGGCCAGCCCGGCGACGAAGAAGCAGACGGCCGCCGCCGCAAGGAGGTAAAAGGGCCGGGAATGAGGCCCGGTCCGCGTTTGAGGCACTGTATCCGCTTCCATGGGGGCCTATTATACCCGGAGAGGGCGGCATGCGGATGGATGCTACTTCCCTATAAATCTTCGTATCCTGCCGATGTGATACAATCCCATTCGATCATCTAATAGGAGAGGCTCAAATGACACCTGACCAAAACGATCGCTTCGAAACAATTGCCGTGCATGCCGGCGTCGAACCGGACCCGACGACCGGCGCGATCATGACCCCCATTTACCAATCATCTACCTTCGTCCAGACCGGCATCAACGAGCATAAGGGCTATGATTATGGCCGGGCCGGCAACCCGACGCGCACGGCGCTGGAAAACGCGCTGGCCGCGCTGGAAGGGGGGCGTTTCGGGCTGTCGTTCTCGTCGGGGCTGGCGGCCATCGATACGGTCATGCGGCTGGTAAAGCCGGGCGAGATCGTCCTCTGCGGCAACGATGTCTACGGCGGCACCTATCGCCTGTTTGATAAGGTGCTGGCCGATTACGGCTTGCGCTTCATCTTTGTGGATACATCCGATACGGCCGCCGTGGTGGCGAAGTTAGCCGACGCGGCTCAAAACGCTGAACCCATTCGCCTCGTCTGGCTGGAGACGCCCACCAATCCCACCTTGCGGCTGGCCGACATCGCCGCCATCAGCCGCGCCGCTCATGCCGCGGGAGCCTGGGTTGCCGTAGACAACACTTTCGCCTCGCCCGCCCTCCAGCGGCCTCTGGCTCTCGGCGCGGACTTCGTCGTCCACAGCACCACTAAATATCTCGGCGGCCATTCCGACGTCATTGGCGGGGCCATCATCCTCAACGATGAGGCAGCCCATGAGCGGCTCAAGTTTCTGCAGAAGGCCGTAGGCGCGGTGTCGGCGCCGATGGACTGCTTCCTGACGCTGCGGGGCATCAAGACGCTTGGATTGCGAATGCGCGCCCATTGCGACAACGGGACGGCCGTGGCTCAATTTCTGGAAGACCATCAGGCCGTAGAGCGCGTGTTCTATCCGGGACTGGAGAGCCATCCGCAACACGAGCTGGCGCGTCGCCAGATGGCCGGTCCGGGCGGGATGGTGTCATTCACCCTGCGGGGCGGGGAGGAGGCCGCACACGGCGTGGCTTTGCGGACGCGCCTCTTCACTTTGGCCGAATCATTGGGCGGTGTGGAATCGCTGATCGAGATACCGTCCGCCATGACCCATGCATCGGTTGCCGGGCCGGAGGCGCTGGCGGCCGGTTTCGATGTTGACGCGGGCCTGATACGGCTGTCGGTCGGCATCGAGCATCCCAGCGACCTCATCGCTGATCTGCGGCAGGCCCTGACCGGATAGTCAGGCGAGATCGGACATAGGTCGTGTGACTTTCGGTGCCCTGATCAGCAATTTCTGCAATCTGCCCTTTGATTGTGATAAAATGCTCCCGTTATCCCGCTGATGAACGAGAGACGTATGCGAATTGTTGTTGACGCAATGGGGAGCGATGATCATCCCGGACCGGACGTGGCCGGTTCGGTGATGGCCGCGCGCAAGTTCGGCGACCCCATTCTCCTCGTCGGGGACGAACCGCGGATCGCCGACGAGTTGACCCGCCACGATGTCAAAGGGCTGTCCATCGATATCGTCCATGCCCCGGAAGCTATCGGGATGAAAGATTCCCCCTCGGCCGCGGCACGCGATAAACGAGACTCATCCATGCATGTGGGCCTCAAGTTGGTGCGCGAAGGCGCGGCCGATGCCTTCGTCAGCGCCGGCAACAGCGGGGCCATTCTGGCCGTGGCCACCTTGCGGCAGACCGGTCTCGGCCGCATCCCCGGCATCTTGCGTCCCGCCCTGGGCGTCGTTTTTCCCATTGAGACGCGGCCCATGCTCATCGATAACGGTACCAATGCCGACGCCCGCCCCGAATATCTGGTCCAGTTCGGCCACATGGGCGCGATCTATATGGAGCGCATGCACAACATCGCCAACCCGCGCGTGGCCCTCATCTCCAACGGCGAGGAAGAGGGCAAGGGCAACCAGCTGATCAAGGAGACTATTCCTTTGATGGCATCGGCCGGCTTCAACTACGTCGGCAATATCGAACCCAAGGAGTTTGTGGCGGGCGCAGCCGATGTCGCCGTCGTCGACGGCTTCACGGGCAACATCATGATGAAGACGGCCGAGGCGGTGGCCGCGTATATGGGCGAGGCCATTCGCAAGCAGATCATGGCCGGCACACTGACCAAGATCGGCGGCCTGCTGGTTCGCCCGGCGCTGCGTCGCGTGCGCAGTGAACTCGACCCCGACGAGGTTGGCGGCGCGCCACTTCTGGGCGTCAACGGGGTTGTCATCATTGCTCACGGCCGATCGAACGCCTATGCGATTCAGCAAGCCATTGGCCAGGCGCGACGGAACGTAGAGCAAGGAATCGTCAAGACTATCGCCGAGAGGCTGGCCAAGGCTCCGGCGAATTGACCGACCGAGCGTTATCGAACCAGCGGGGCGAACAGGCTTCGCGCTTGCGCCATCCGGCCGCCGGCGACCCGGTTTCTACGGATAAGGAACGAATATGAGTCAAGAATATCTGGATGCGCGCGGACGGCCGCGCGTTGTCATAACGGGGATGGGCATGATCAGCCCCCTCGGCCACTCTGTTGAGCAGAGTTGGGAAAACCTGCTGGCCGGGGTGTCCGGCGTCGGGCCGATCACCCAGTTCGACGCCGCCGTCTTTAACACGCGCGTCGCCGGCGAGGTCAAGGATTTTAACCCGCGCGACTACATGGATTTCAAGGAGTCCCGGCGTATGTCGCGCGCGTCCCAACTGACCGTCGCCGCGGCGACGATGGCCCTGGCCGATGCCGGGTTGCCGGAGCACGCGCTCGATCCCGAGCGCACCGGCGTGCTTGTCGGCACGGCCGTCGGCGGCATCGAGTGCGCTTTCGCGGAGATCGACAGTTTTCACCAGCGTGGGCCGCGCGGCGTCAGTCCGTTTGGCATGACCATGTTCCTGGCCAATATGCCCTCGCACCATGTCAGCCTGATGACCCAGGCTACCGGCCCCATCAGCACCATCGTCGCCGCCTGCGCCACTGGAACCCAGACCATCGGCGAGGCGGCCGAATTCATCCGGCGCGGCTCGGCCGACACCATGTACGCCGGTGGCGTGGAAGGTCTCATCCATTTCGCCGCCATCGCCGGTTTTGGCTCCATGCGCGCCCTGACCACCCACTTCAACGATACGCCGGAACGCGCCAGCCGCCCGTTCGACAAGGATCGCGATGGCTTCGTCCTGGCCGAGGGGGCCGGCATCGTCGTCCTGGAGCGACTGGACAAGGCTCTGGAACGCGGCGCGCGCATCCATGGTGAAGTGCTGGGTCATGCGACGTCGTCGGACGCCTTTCATGTGGCCGCGCCCGATCCCGAAGCCAAAGGGGCGATCCGGGCCATGAAGTGGGCGATTGAGGATGCCGCGATGACGACGGCCGACATCGATTACATCAATGCCCACGGCACTTCGACGCCGGTGAACGACGCCACCGAGACCCTGGCCATCAAAAGCCTCTTTGGCGAGCGCGCCTACGGCATCCCGGTCAGCAGCACCAAATCGGCCATGGGCCACGCCATGGGCGGCGCGGGCACGATTGAGTCGATCTTCACCACGCTGGCCCTGAGCCGCGGCATCATCCCGCCTACCTGGAACTATGAGACGCCCGACCCGGAGTGCGACCTGGACTATGTGCCCAACGCGCCGCGCCCCGCGTCGATTAACGTCGCCCTCAAGAACTCTTTCGGCCTTGGCGGGCAAAACGCCTGCCTGGTGTTGGGAAAATATCACAACGGACTTCAATAAATATATGGTTGTCATACGAGACGATAAACGAATCGCCCGGCTCGGCCGATTGGCGCAAATATTCAGCTTTGCCGGTCTCGGCGTGCTTATCGCCGGGCTGCTGTTGATCTTCATCACCGATAACGCCAATGTGTTCATCTACCAGATGGTCGCGCTGGTCATCGGTTTCATTCTGTCGCAGTTTGGCCTCCACTTCGCCCACCGCTATCTGCGGAGGCCGCGCATGGATCAGGCTTTGGACAAGGCGGCCGGCAAGTTCGCTCGCAAGGATGGCCGGCTCTATCATTACATGTTGCCCGCCAATCACGTGCTGTTGCTGCCGACGAGCGTCATTGTGCTGGTGGCCAAATTCCAGACCGGGCGCATCTCCGCCAGCGGCGACGTCTGGCAGCAGAAGGGGTTGGGCCTGCGAGGCATGATGGGTCGCGAGGGATTGGGTAATCCCAGCCGTGAGGCCGATGAAGCCGTCGCCCGTTTGGAGGCGTTCATCGATGAGGCGGCTCCCCAGGCGGCCGATGTGCCCATCATCCCTATCATCGTCTTCACCGCTCAGAACGTCGATAGCCTTGAGGTGAAGGAGTCGCGCATTCCCGCCGTCCATGCCGCCAAGCTGTCCGGGGCCTTGCGACAAAGTACGATCAATCTCAAGCCGATGCCCGCCGAAGCGTATCAGGCTTTGCGCGCCGCCTTCGACGCGCGTTCTTCCCATGTGCTGGAGCAATCGGTCGATGAGACCGCTGAACAGGACTAAGGGCTTTATGATCTGAATCGGAACTGCCGACCCGGCCAAACATGTCATATTTTGGCGGTCGGGACGGGTCGAAGCCCTGAAAGTTGATGACCAAAGGGCGCCGAGAGCCGATGGAAGTTCAAAATCAACATGGTTTGACAACCAACCCATGTACCTCTAGAATTCCAACCCCATAGCCCATATTATTTGGGAAGATTTGGCAATGGAAAAATACACCGAGGAGGTGATGAGATAGAAGAAAGCCGAACGCCACACGTGGTACTGTCCGAAAGTTGGTTCAGTTAGGAGATGCGCCGGAGGAAGTGGCCCTCCCGCGCTCGCGTCTAATATATGATTAGACATTACGTTCAAAATTGAAAATTGAGGAGAAGAAACGATGAAACGTCTGTCACTGTTGTTGATTGTTTTGCTGTTGGGAGCTATGGCTCTGGTGGCTTGCCAGCCGAGCGGCAGCGAGCCGGCCGCGCCGGCTGCGACGGAAGCCGCCCCGGCCGAAGAAGCCGCCCCGGCCGAAGAAGAGGCTGCGGCTCCTTTTGAATGCACCGACGCCATCGGCTGCGTCGAAGTCGCCGCCGGTGATCCGATCGTGATCGCCTCGGCGCTGGTTATTTCGGGCGCCAACGCCGACCTGGGACTCGACTCCCAGCGCGGTGTTGAGATCGCCATCAAAATGAAGGGCGATGTGCTCGGCCACAAGGTTGAGTTGATCAAAGAGGATGATGGTTGCAGTGCTGAGGGTGGCCAGACGGCCGCCACGAAGATCGTCGCCAACCCGCAGATCGTCGGCGCGATCGCCACGAGCTGCTCCGGCGCCGGCGTGCCCTTCTCCCAGACTGCCTCGGATGCGGGCTATGTCACCATCTCCCCGTCGAACACCTCCCCCGCGTTGACCGACCCGGCGCAGGCTTTCCATCCCGGATATGCCCGCACGGCCCACAACGACCTCGTTCAGGGCGCGGCCATGGCCGACTATGCCTATGACGTTAAGGGCTTCACCAAGGCGGCCGCCATCCATGACGGCGACCCCTATACCGAAGGTTTGGCCAAGGCCTTCGCCGATGCCTTCACCGCCAAGGGTGGCACGATGGTGGCCTTCGAAGCTGAAGCCGCCGACGCGACCAACGTCGAGCCGCTGCTGACGACCATCGCGGCCTCCAGCCCCGAGTTCCTCTACTTCCCGGTGTTCATCCCGTTGGGTTCGCTCATCGTCAACACCGCCAAGACGATCCCCGGCCTGGAGAACGTTCAGTTGGCCGCCGCTGACGGCGTCCAGTCGCCCAGCTTCCTGGAGAACGTCGTCGGCACGGGCGAGGGCATGGTCGTTTCCGGCCCGGACCTGGCCTTCAGCAACACGTTCTACAAGGACGAGTTCCTGCCGATGTACGAGGCTGACTACGGCACCGCGCCGACCGCGCCGTTCCACGCTCATGCCTTTGACGCGACGAACCTGCTGTTGAACGCGATCGAGAAGGTCGCCCAGCAAGACGCCGACGGCAATCTGTTGATCGGCCGTCAGGCGCTGCGCGACGCCATCTACGCCACCTCCGGCTACGAAGGCATCACCGGCACGCTGACCTGCAACGAGTTCGGCGACTGCGCCGACCCGAAGATCGCTGTCAGCGAGATCCAGAACGGCGAATTCGTCCGCATCTGGCCCTAGTCTGAAACCGTAAGTTAACGGGCCGGCCTTCCGATTCGGAAGGCCGGCCCATCGATCTTTCCCAACTGTCACAGGCTCCGATTTGAGTTGGCGACCTGATTCACAGGGGCCTATTGCATATAATGATCGTTGTGTCGGTTTATCCGGCGCAAGCAGGAGGCTAGACAATGACATCATCACGACGCCTCAAAGACCTGGACTGGATCGGCCTTGCTCTGTGGGTGTTTCGCGCAGTCATCATACTTCTTGTTGTGGTGGGCACGGTCCGGAAGCTGTTTTTCGGGGTGGGGACGCAATATACGAGCCGGGACTGGCTCGACTTCGCTGTGTCCGGCCTGTCCCAGGGGGGCCTGTATGCGCTCATTGCCCTCGGCTATACCATGGTCTATGGTGTATTGTTCATGATCAACTTCGCCCACGGCGAATTTTTTATGTCGGGCGCGATGACCTCGACCATGCTCGTGGCCTCCACGCTCAGCCGCTCGGGCTTCATGAACGAACAGCCGATCATCTATCTGGTGATTGTGACTTTCGCCTCGGTACTGACGTCGATGGGCATCGCCCTGCTGACCGAGCGAATCGCTTACAGGCCGCTGCGTCGCGCTCCCCGTCTGGTGCCGCTCATCACGGCCATCGGCGCGTCGTTCTTCTGGCAATACTTCTTCCGCGGTCTCTTTGGCGGTGACATCAAACCCTTCCCCGTTCCGGCCATTTTGGACGGGCGGGTCAATGTCCTGGGCATCGATTTCCTCAAGGTGCGCCTGGTTGTGTTCATCGTCTCCATTTTGGCCCTGATCGGACTCTATCTGTTCGTCATGAAAACCAAAACCGGCAAGGCCATTCGCGCCGTCGCCGAGGACAAGGACGTGGCGACGCTGATGGGCATCGATGTGGACCGCACCATCGCCATCACCTTCGCCGTTGGCGCGGCCATGGCCGGCATCGCCGCCATCCTGTGGGCGCTGGTGTTTAAGCAAGCTCACTTCTTCATGGGTTTCGTGCCGGGCATCAAGGCGTTCACGGCGGCCGTGTTGGGCGGCATCGGCAGTATCCCCGGCGCGGCCATCGGCGGCCTCTTCCTGGGCCTTATCGAAGCCGTGGGGCCGCCCCTCTTTCTGGAGGGGTTGGGCATCCCCGGCGCTCACCAGCTGAAGGATGTCACCGCCTTTACCTTGCTCGTTCTGGTTCTCATCTTCCGGCCGCAAGGCATCGTCGGCGAACGTCTGGCCGAGAAGAAAGCTTAAAGGAGGCATCTCATGACAAGAGAAAACTGGCGTCGCATCGTCCGGATCGGCCTCCTGATGGGTCTGTTGATCCTGATGACCAGCGTCATCGGTATGGTGGAAACATTCAACGAGCGCCCGCTCATCGTCGGCTACCTCACGTTGGGGCAATTGCTGCTGTTTATTCCGGCTCTCTTTGGCGGGTATCTGTCCGTTCCGGCCGGAGAGCATCGGGCACCCCTCATGAGGCTGGTTGGGGGATTGGTAACCGGATTGCTGGCAGCGGTTCCTATCGTTCTGCTGATCCTGCTGGCATCGTCCTGGCCCGGCATCCGGACCTATTTCGTAAACGTCTCGCCCAAGCTGATCAACGAAATTTTGCTCTCCGGAATGGCGATGGGTTCGGGGATCGGTCTGCTGGTGGCTGAGATAGCGATTTTGGGACTCGTCGGCGCGGCCATTCATCTGGTTCCCGATCGGTTCAGCAAGCCAATATTGACGGCCTTGATCGTGACCGTCACTTTCGCCCTCTTTTCCGACGTGCCGCTCAACATCGCCAACCAGTTAATGGAACGCAAGACCGTCCGCATCCTGTTTGGCGCGAAGGGCATCACGCCGCTGGCGGCCGTCCTGGTGTTCGCTATCTCCCTGATCGCCGCCTTCTATTGGACGCTGAAAGGGCAGGCAGCCTATAAACAACGACAGGCCTCACGAACCCCTGCCCAGGTCAAGCAATCGAAAAAAATAGCGACGATCCTCCTGCTGATCACCCTGCTGGTGCTGCCGCGGGTGTTGGGTATCTTCCTGACTAACGTTCTGGATCAGGTGGGCATCTTCATCCTGATGGCGCTCGGCCTCAATATCGTGGTCGGTTTCGCCGGGTTGCTCGACCTGGGTTACGTGGCCTTCTTCGCCATCGGCGCCTACGTGACGGCCTTGATGACTTCCACCGGCACCTTGGGGATGGGTCTGAGCTTCTGGGTAGCCGTGCCCGTCGCCGTGCTGGCCGCCACCATGGCGGGGACCATCCTCGGCATTCCGGTGCTGCGTATGCGCGGTGACTATCTGGCTATCGTCACCCTCGGCTTCGGGGAGATCATCCGCGTGCTGGTGCGCTCCGACCTGCTCAAGCCGGTCATCGGCGGCGCGCAAGGTATCCTGAACATCGGCCGTCCGACCATCGGCGGCTTTGAGTTCGTCTCGCCCCTCCATTTCTATTACCTCATCCTCTTGGGCTGTCTCCTGGCCTGGTTCATCGCCGGGCGACTGCGTGACGGCCGCCTGGGTCGCCGCTGGATGGCCATGC
>CAZZJN010000038.1:0-22391 GCA_964654505.1 uncultured Ardenticatenaceae bacterium
GTCGGCAGCCGCGGCACGCTGGAGCAGGCCGCCGGGCCGACGCTCGATCAGCTCAAGGACGCCGCCTTCGACAGCCTCTACCCCCTGCCGGGCGGCCCGGCCGAGCCGCGCGACGCGGCCGCGTTCGAGTGGGCCGACATCCTGGCCGGCGACATCGGCGCCATCCGGCGCTATGCCCCGGCCGATCTGAAACGCAAGACGGTCGTCGTCAATTGGGCCACCGAGGAAGATTTGGCCGACCTGCGCGAGCGGGGCGTCAACATTGTCGTCACGATGATGCCCGCGCTTGACGGCCGAGGAGAACTCGGCCGCTGGTCGGCGGCGACCATCGAGGCCATCATGGTGGCCTTGCGCCCCGACCCCGACGCCCCCCTCAGCGAGGACACCTATCTCGATCTCATGGCCGGGCTGGACTGGACGCCTGCCATCCGTTATCTGCAACCGGGCGAGGCGGGCATCAATCGCTTCGCCTTCGTCATCCATCCGCTGAGCATCAAATTCATCCACAACGACCCGCGCTTCCGCTGGACCAAGGTGCTGCCCGACGATCTGGTCGAGTCGTTTTCGGCGCGCATGCCGCCGATGTACATCTCGCGCATCACCGGCGGCGTCTCGCCCACAACCGGCCAGCGCATCGAAGGCCATCTCATCACGCTGGGGGCCACGCCGCGCCAGATGATGAGCCGCGGCGAGCGCTTCACCTATGACAAGCTCAACCAGGCGGCCCGCATCGCCGAGCGCAAGGGCGCGCGCATCATGGGCCTTGGCGCGTTCACCAGCGTCGTCGGCGACGCGGGCATCACCGTGGCCCACGAGACCGACATCGCCATCACCAGCGGCAACAGCCTGACCGTGGCCGCCACGCTGGAAGCGGCCAAACAAGCCGTGATCAAGATGGGCGCCACCGATCTGACCAAGGGCAAGGTGATGATCATCGGCGCGACCGGCTCCATCGGCGCGGTCTGCGCCCGGCTGCTGGCCCAGGCCATCTACGACGTGGTGCTGGTGTCGATCGAGCCGGAGCGACTGATCGAGCTAAAGCGCACCATCCACGAGGAGACGCCGGGCGCCCACGTCTCCATCGCCACGCGAGCCGACGAATACCTGAGCCAATGCGATCTGATCGTGACCGCCACCTCGGCCTTCGGCCAACGCATCGTCGACATCACCAAATGCAAGCCCGGCACAGTCATCTGCGACGTGGCCCGGCCGCCCGACATCAGCAAGGAAGAGGCAGCGCTGCGCCCCGACGTGCTGGTCATCGAGAGCGGCGAGGTGCTCATCCCCGGCGACATCGACTTCGGCTACGACATCGGCCTGCCGCCCAAGACGGCCTACGCCTGCCTGGCCGAGACGGCCCTGCTGGCCATGGAGGGGCGCTTCGAGGATTACACCCTCGGCCGCAACATCACCATGGAGCGCGTCAAGGAGATCTACCGCCTGTTCAAGAAACACGGTTTCCAGATCGCCGGACTGCGCTCCCATGACGAGTACGTCACCGATGAGATGGTGGCCGAGAAGCGCAAGCTGGCCGACCAATTACGGGCTGACCAGGAGCTGTTCGCCCGTGTGCAGAGCGAATCGACCGCCAAACTGGCCACCATACCCGTCTCGTCCAAGGGCGTGAAGGCCCGGCGCGGCGGTCTCTGGCGACCGGTGGCCGCTCTCGGCGCGGCCGCGGCCGCCGCCGGAGCCGGGGTGCTGCTCTTCCGCCGCCGCAAGTAGCGCAGACATTCCTGTCTGCGCGGAACACAAGAGCACGCAGGGGCAGACCTGCAATGGCCTGCCCCACACAATCTCATGCACCCACGCCAACTCCTCGACCGCTACGGCATCGCGCCCAAACAAAGCCTCGGCCAGAACTTCCTGTCCGATGAGGGGCTGCTGGGGCGCATCGCCGCCGCGGCCGACCTGTCACCGGGCGACGCCGTGCTGGAGATCGGCCCCGGGCTGGGGGCGCTGACCCGCCAACTGGCCCAGACCGCCGGGCGCGTCGTGGCCGTGGAGCTGGACGATCGGCTGCTGCCGGTGCTGCGCTACGAGCTGGAGCCGTTCAGCAACGTCGAGATCATCCACGGCGACATCCTGACCTTCGACATCGCCGCCCATTTCGACAGCCCGTTCGTCGTCGTCGCCAACGTGCCCTACTACATCACCGGAGCCATCCTGCGCCGCCTGCTGGAGAGCCGCCCGCGGCCGAGGCGCATCGTGATGACCGTCCAGCGCGAGGTGGCCGACCGGCTGGCGGCCGAGCCGCCGCGAATGAGCCTGCTGGCCGTCAGCGTGCAGTACTATGGCAGCGTGCGGCTCGTCGGCGCGGTGAAGGCCGGGGCATTCTGGCCACGGCCGGAGGTGGATTCGGCATACATTCGGATCGATGTGGACGAGCGGCATTTGAGCGGGGGAGCGAGGGAGCAGGGGGGCAAAGGAGATGAGGAGGCGTTCTTCCGCGTCGTCCGCGCCGGGTTCAGCGAGAAGCGCAAGCAGCTGAAAAATAACCTGCGCCGGTTGGGGTTGAGCGATGAGGCGATCGCGGCCGCGCTGGAGGCGGCGGGGATCGACGGCAAGAGGCGGGCGGAGACGCTATCGGTGGCAGAGTGGCAGACATTGACCGCGACCTTAGACACTGCTAGGCGCTGATCATTCCAGCCTGAAATCGTTTATAATCAAGGCATGGTTACAAAGGATCGCGAAGCTTATCTCGATAATCGTGTTGCCAAGGAAATCATTGTTCGGGATACGTTGCGGCATTATCCCGGTGTTCAGGGCATCTATCTCTTCGGTTCCTTCGGCACTTCCGACCAGCGGCCCGATAGCGATGTAGACATCGCCCTCCTGCTACCGTTGGACGAGGCCGAACACGCCGGCCATTTGGCGTTTGGGGATTTACAACTGGAACTTTCGGCGGCGTTGGGTCGGGATGTAGACTTGTTGAACGCTCGCCTGGTCTCGACTGTCTTTCAAATGGCAATCATCTACGGCGAATTGATTTACTGTTCTAACCAGTACGAGGTAGACGAGTTCGAGATGTTGACGATGTCGTATTACCAGAAGCTGAATGAGGAGCGGTCGGAAATTCTGGCGGAGTTCCGGCGGACAGGGAAGGCTTATGCGGTATGAATGATGTTGTTGTCAACAAGATCCAGAGCATCCAACGCTGTGTTCGTCGAGCGCGCGAGGAGTTGGCAGCCGGCTCAAAAGAGTTCGACACGAACTTCACCCGGCAGGATGCGGCCGTGCTCAATGTTCTTCGAGCTTGCGAACAGTCGATCGACCTGGCCAATCACGTCATCAAAACCCATAAACTGGGCATCCCCACATCCAGTGGCGAGAGTTTCGACCTGCTGGCCGCTGCCAAGGGCAAGGAGGTCTATCTGAGTTTACCTAGGCCAACGTCAAATCAGTCTGCGGAAAATCATCCCCGACGCAAAGCAACGGCATCTCGGCCGCCTTGGCCGTGGCATAGGCAATACAATCGC
Source organism: uncultured Ardenticatenaceae bacterium (assembly GCA_964654505.1). Taxonomy (GTDB): domain Bacteria; phylum Chloroflexota; class Anaerolineae; order Promineifilales; family Promineifilaceae; genus Promineifilum. Next base: position 3,480 of record CAZZJN010000038.1, read on the forward strand.
CAAAATTGAGCGCGGCCGGGTGGCGGCCCTTGCCATACTTGAGCCAGGCCGTCACGGCGATTCCATAGTGGCCTTCTGTAAACGGGATCACGACCACCCCGTTTTCTTCGATGAAACGAGCCAGGCTCCCCCTTGCATCCGTCTTCAATCTGGCCGACAGGACGATGGCTGTCTCCACAAGCGCGACGGCGCTGATAGCGATCACCTCGGCTTCAACGAGCTTGTGCTGCAAGCTTTCATATCCCGGTTCCTTGAAGAACAAGGCGACAACGGCTGAGGAGTCGAGAATCATACCCCCAACTCCCCATAGCCCAGGATCGCTTCTTCCTCTTCCTTGGTGATCGTCCGGCCGAAATATTCCGGCGGCACTTGAGGCCATATCTCGTTTTCGAGGAAGGCCAGCAGCCGTGCCTCGCTGCGAGGAGCCACGGACTGCAGCCGCAGGCGCTCCCGCCGTTCATCGAGGGCCTTGCGAATCGCTTCGGTCTTGGACTCGCCCGTCATCCCCACAATGTCGTCAAGCAATCTTTCCACTTCGGGGTTTTTGATATTCAGGGACATCTTCAACACCTCTCCTGTGAGAGATTACTTGATTTTCTACCATTCAGCAATAATTCCTTATTTCCTTAATACACCTCACCCCACATTCCGCCACCCCCGCGCGGCCGTCCACGGATCATACACGGTCGCAGCCCCGTCTCCCACGGCCGCCCGACCGTTGTCCGACGTCTTCCCCATCGCCTCATACACCGCGGCCGCGATCCACTCATCCTCATCGATCCCGGTCGGGGGCGTCCAGCCGGCCATATGCTCGGCCAGAAAGCTCGTGCTGGTGTCGCCGGCGACGAACGCGGGATCCGCCAGAATGGCGCGCAGGTAGTCGATGTTGGTCGTCACCCCCAGCACAACCGTCTCCTGCAGCGCCCGCTCCATCTTGCGGATGGTCTCCGGGCGGGTCGCGCCCCAGGTGATGACCTTGGCCAGCATCGAATCATAGTAAGGCGACACCGTCGAACCGCTCTCGATGCCGTCATCGACGCGCACGCCCGGCCCGGACGGCCGATCGTAATGGGCGATCTCGCCGATGGACGGCAAAAAGCCGCTCGCCGGATCTTCGGCATAGACGCGGCACTCCATGGCATGGCCGCGACGGGTGATGTCCCCCTGCGAGAACTTCAGCGGCTCGCCGGCGGCCACGCGCAACTGCCAGGTCACCAGGTCCATGCCGGTCAGGCTCTCCGTCACCGGATGCTCCACCTGCAGCCGGGTGTTCATCTCCAGAAAATAGAAATGGCCGTCCCCGTCGACGATAAATTCCACCGTCCCGGCGTTGGAATAACCCGCCGCCCGCGCCAGCCGCACGGCCGCGGCGGTTATGGCCTCCCGCAGGGCCTCGTTGTCGCCCACCACCGGCGACGGGCTTTCCTCGATGATCTTCTGGTGGCGGCGCTGGACGGAACATTCCCGCTCATAGAGATGCAGCAAATGGCCGTGGCGGTCGCCCATCACCTGCACCTCGACGTGATGGATTTTGGTGAAATATTTCTCCAGCAGCACATGGGGGTCGCCGAAGGCCGATTGGGCCTCCTGCCGGGCCGCCCGCAGGGCGTCATGAAGTTCGGCCGCGTCGCCTACGACGCGCATCCCGCGGCCGCCACCCCCGGCGCTGGCCTTGATGAGCACCGGATAGCCGATGGCTTCGGCCGCGGCGGCCAACTCGGCGTCGCTCTTGCCGGCCCCATCGACGCCGGGGACGACCGGCACATCGTGGGCCTCGGCCAGCGAGCGGGCGGCCGCCTTGCTGCCCAGCGCGCGCATGGCCTCCGGCGACGGCCCGACGAACACCAGCCCCCGTTTGGCACAGGCAGCGGCGAAGTCGGCGTTTTCGCTCAGGAAGCCATAGCCGGGGTGGATGGCCTCGGCCCCGCAATTGGCGGCGATGGTCAGGATTTTCTCGCGGTCGAGGTAGGTTTCGGCCGCCGTGCTGCCCCGCAGCGGCCAGGCCTCATCGGCCTCGCGCACCCACGGCGCCCCCGCGTCCACGTCGGAATAGACGGCCACGACGGCGATGCCCAGCTCATGGCAGCCCCGGATGACCCGGGCGGCGATCTCGCCCCGGTTGGCGATGAGAACTTTGTTGAACATGGGATAACGCATGGGAAGATTATCGGGCGATGGGCAAGTTGTGGCAAGCAAGAGCCGGCGCGACGATCAACCGTCCAGCAAGGTCCGCCGCAAGCGCTCCAGCGTCGCCTCGTCCAGCCCCGAACGCAGCAGATACCACTCCACCGAGCCGTAACGACGGCGCAAACGCTCCAGCGTGGCGGTCATCGTACGCGCCTCGGCCAGCAGAAACGGCCGCAGCCGCGACTCGTGGAAACCCAGCCGATAGAGCGGCTCCATCTCCGTTCGCATCCGCACGGACAGGATCTCGTAGGCGTGGTTGCTCAGCGTGTAGTCGGCGATCACCGTCTCCTCCGGCACGCCCAGGGCCAACAGCAGCAACGCCGCCGCCAGCCCGGTGCGATCCTTGCCCGCCGTGCAATGGAACACCAGCGGCAGGTTGACCGGATCGGCCGCCAGGCGCAGGATCCCGGCGAAGATCGGGCCGTTCTGGTCGATCATGATGGCGTAAACACTCTGCAGCAGCTCCCGAATCCGGTGGCGCAGGCGCACGAGGGTGACGATCCGCTGCAGGCGGCTGACCTCGGTGACGATGGGGCGATGCAGGGCGGCCGTTCGCGGCGGCAACTTGTCGGGATGGGTGTGCACCTCCTCAACCGAGCGCAAGTCACACGACAGCTTCAGGCCCAGACGATCCAGATATTCCACATCGGCGGCCGTCAACTCGGCCAGCGAGCCGGACCGATACAGTCGGCCCCAACGGACCGCGCGGCCGTCGACCGTCCGGTAGCCGCCGAGATCGCGAAAGTTGACCCCCATCGACAGCGGCAGAAAGCGCTCAGCCACGATATGGCGACGGCCGTCAAGCTCCAGCCGGAAGTAGGGTCGGGGCGCGTCGTCGGTCGGCGGCCGTCCCATCGCCTTGGCCACATCGGAGGCCGCCACGACCAGCCCATCCTCAACTCGTCGGCCGACCGTCAGCTCTTGGACGCCGGTTTGGACATCCGGGTCGTCGCTGACATAGAGGGCGACGCGCTCCGCCGGGCCTCGCCAGCGGAAGAGCAGGTCGCCGTCCGATTGCCGTTCGATCCACGCATCTTCCGGAAGCGGAAGAATCAGATCGTCGGGCGAAAAAGGTGTTTCCATGACGTGACAGGCGGATAATAACCGATTGTGCGAGATTACCGGGCATGATACCCTACCCACCGGTTTTAGTATAGGGCAGGCTGCCGTGCCCGCCCGAACAGTAAGGAAGCGCCAATGTCACATCAACCTGACCCCATCGCCCGCCCCGGGGCGATCATCGGCATCGTTGGCGGCGTGGGTCCGCTCGCGGGGCTGGACCTGCAGCGCAAGATCATCGACCAAACGACCGCCACCCGCGACCAGGACTATCCGCCGGTGATCAGCGTCTCCTGGCCGGGGCTTATCCCCGATCGGACGGAGTATCTGCTCGGCCGCGTCGCCGAAAACCCGGCTTATGCCATCCTCGATCAGTTACGATTGCTGGCCGACGCGGGCGCCACCGTCGCCGGCATCCCCTGCAACACCGTCCATGCCCCGGCCATCTTCGACGTCATTCGCGCCGGCGTGGCTGAATTCGAGCGGCCGCCCCAACTGTTGCATATGATAGAGGAGACGGCCGCCCATTTACACGCTTGCCATCCGGCGCTAACGACCATCGGCGTTCTTTCGACGACGGGCACCTGGCTGGCGCGAATCTATCCGATGGCGCTCGAACCGTTGGGCTATCGCGTCGTCGTCCCCGATGAGACCCTGCAGGCGGAGGTAATTCACCCCGCCGTCTATGATCCCGTGTTCGGCATCAAGGCCGCCGGCAAGGTGATGCCTCAGGCGCGTGCCAGCCTGGAGCGGGGGATCGCTTTTCTGCACCAATCGGGAGCCGAGGCGATCATCCTGGGCTGCACGGAAATGCCTTTGGCTTTCGAAGAAAGCGAGCACGAGGGACTGCCGCTGATCGACCCGACCCGGTTGCTGGCGGGGGCGCTGCTCCGGGAGGTCAACAAGCCGGTGGATTGAACCGGGGTCATCCACTCGCACCTTCCTTACTTGCCATTTATCGTTCGTCATCCATAATTCGTCCACATCCATCAGAGCGAGGAGACCGATGACCAAAGGAGTGATCGCCGCCGGAGACAGAGAGACGGCCGCCGCCGGGGCGGGGATATTGCGTCGCGGGGGCAACGCCATTGACGCTGCCGTGGCCGCCGCCTTCGTGTCGTTCATCGCCGAGGCCGGGGTCGTCCATCTGGGCGGCAGCGGCATCGCCCAGATCTACGACGCTCGCGCCGGCCGGTCTACCGTCTATGATTTCTTTAGCGTCGTCCCCGGCCTGGGCGGCTCGCCGGGCGCGCTCGATTTCGAAGAGGTGGTCATCGACTTCGGCGCGGCCACGCAACGATTCTATCTGGGGCGTGGTTCGGTGGCCGTGCCCGGCAATATCGCCGGGCTGTGCCGCATCGCGACCGACTACGGCCGCCTGCCGCTGGCCGTCCTGCTGGAGCCGGCGCTGCATCTGGCTCGCAACGGGGTGACGCTGGCTCCGTTCCAGGCCGATACCTGCCGGCTGTTGGCCCCGCTCTACACTCACACGGACGGCATCCGCGCCATCTTCGCCCCCGGCGGCCGCGTCATCGAAGCCGAAGAGCGCCTGTTCATCCCCGATCTGGCCGAGACGCTGACCGCCCTGGCCCGTGAGGGCGAGGCCTATGCCCGCACCGGCCGCCTGGGTCAGGCCCTGCTGGCCGACCAGGCCGCCAACGGGGGGCTGCTGACGGCCACCGACCTGGCGCGCTATGAGGTGCTGCAACCCGATCCGGTTCGCGTGACCTATCGCGACTACGAGGTATTGGTGCCGCCGCTTTGCTCGGCCGGTGGCGTGCTGACCGCCTTCACGCTCAAGCTGATGTCGGCCTTCGATGTCGCCACGCTGCCCCACGGCTCGGCCGCCCACCTGCGCTTGCTGGCCGAGGCGATGGCGGCCACGTCGCGGGCACGGGTTGAATGGGAAGCGATGCTGGACGCGGAGCCGGAAGACGTGGCCACCGCCCGCTTCCTGGCCGATTCCTTCACCGGCCGCTACGTGGCGGACATGCGCGATGTCCTGGCAGGAGATGAGCCGTCGCTCATCGTCGCCGAACCGCCCGGCCCGTCCCACACCAGCCATCTCAGTGTCATCGACGCCGACGGCCTGGCCATCGGCCTGACGACGACCGCCGGCGAGTCGGCCGGCTATGTCGTGCCCGGCACCGGCTACATTCCCAACAACATGCTCGGCGAGGAGGATCTGCATCCCAAGGGGTTTCACAGTCGCCCGGCCGGGCAGCGTATCCCCACCATGATGACCCCGACCGTCGTCCTGCAAAACGGCCGCCCGCGGTTGGTCATCGGCAGCGGCGGCAGCATTCGCATTCGCAGCGCCATCCTGCAGACGCTCAGCAACGCCCTCGACTATCGCCTGCCGCTAGGCGATGCCGTCAACCGCGCTCGCGTCCACCTCGATGGCGAGGTGCTGCATTGCGAGGCGGGCTATGACGCACGCGCCGTCGATGAGCTGGAGAGCATGGGCTATCGCGTCAACCGCTGGCCAACGCGCAGCATCTACTTCGGGGGCGCCCACAGCGTCGGCCGTGAGCCGGGCGGCCGTCTGCTGGCGGCGGGCGACGATCGTCGCGGCGGGGCGACAGCCGAGGTTTAGCCGTATGCGGCGAACGGATTACGCCCTTCTGGGCCTGCTGTTGGTTGTCTGGCTGGCGCTTGGCGCGTTGTTTGCCGTGCGCACTCCCGCCTGGCAGGCTCCGGACGAACCCGCCCACTACAACTACGTCAGCCAACTCGTCGCCGGGCGGTGGCCGGTCATCGAGCCGAGCGACTGGGATCAGGCCTATCTGAGCGAGATCGTCAGCGCTGAATTCGACCCGGCTTTTCCAACCGGCCGGTTGACCTATGAGGATTGGCAGCCCCCGCTCTACTACCTGCTGCAAACGCCCGTCTACGGATTGACCGGCGGCTCGCTGGTCGCCATGCGGCTATTGTCGGTCGTGTTGGGGGCGGGGGTGGTGGCGCTGGCCTATTTCATCGGCCGCGCGCTGTTTGCCTCGCCCTGGGCAGCTTTGGCTGTGGCCGTGTTCGTCGCCCTGACGCCGCAACATCTGGCCATCCTCGCTTCGGTCAACAACGACAGCCTGGCCGAACTTATCATCGCCGCCATCCTGGCCCTGCTGGTCATCCCCTGGCCGGATCGGCCGCCGCGAAGGCGCCTCCTGGCACTGGGACTGCTGCTTGGCCTGGCCTTCCTGACCAAGGGCACGGCCTACCTGATGGCGGGCGTGGCCGGGGTGTTTCTCCTGGCCCGCTATGGGCCGGGCGCGTCCGGTGACCGGGATCGACACAACGACTCAGGCATGAGCCGATGGCGGCCCGTTCTGTCGGCGCTCATGACGACCTTCATCCCGGCCCTGGCTCTGGGACTGCTGTGGTGGGGGCGCAACGTAGCCGTCTATGGCCCGTGGGATCTGTTCGGCAAGGCCGCCCACGACGCGGCCGTCGTCGGCCAGCCGCGCACAGCCGAATGGATCGCCCAGTACGGGCTGGCGGGCACGATCGGACGTTTCTTGCGCACCACCTTCATCAGCTTCTGGGGCCAGTTCGGCTGGATGGCCGCGCCGCTGCCGGGCCGGGTGGTGGGGCTGCTGGCAATGGTGACCCTGGCCGCGGTGGTTGGCCTGCTATTGGCATTTCGGGACGCCAGACGCCAGACGCCAGGCGACGGATTCCTTGTCACTCGTCATTTGTCACTCGTCACTCGTCACTCGCTCCACATCCTGGTCCTTGGCCTGACCTTCCTGCTGACCCTCGCCCTCCACATCTTCTATAACCTGACCTTCGTGCAGCATCAGGGACGCTATCTGTTCCCCGCGCTGATTCCCATCGCCGTCGGCTTCACGGCCGGGTTGAGTTACTGGCTGCGGCCGCTCGTGCGGCGGTGGCCCCGGTCGGGCTATTTGCTGCCGCTAGGTCTGGCGCTCCTGCTGGGCGAGGTGTCGCTGTATGCGCTGTGGCGGATCTTACCGGGATTGGCTCCCAGCTGATCGATACCTGTCGGCAATCACATCGTCGACTATCATTCCTGAAGGTGCTATTGATGAATACGGAAAAACTCCCGCCCGTTCACCCCGGTGAAGTGCTGCTCGAAGATTTTATGAAGCCTCTTGGATTAAGCCAGTATCGGGTGGCGAAGGATATTGGCGTGCCCGCGCTGCGAATCAGCCGGATCGTCAACGGCAAGCGAGCCGTTACGGCCGATACGGCTATGCGTCTGGCTCGTTACCTTGGCACAAGCCCCGACGTGTGGCTGCGCCTCCAGGCACGCTATGATCTGGAGGTGGCACAGCACAAGAATGGTGATCGAATTAACCGTGAGGTCAAGGTTCTGGCGAGTACGGCCTAGGGATCAAGCTTGGTAGCTCTGAAATCCCAGGCCCTATGAACCTGCCGCTGCCAATCGCTCTGCAACCCACAGCGCATCTTCATTGCTCAACGGAGGCGGAGGCGGCGGGACGGTGTAATCCAGCAGGCGTTCATAGTGTACCAGGTCGTAGCAAGCGTTGACGGCCCGCTGCAAGTCGAGCAGCACATCCTCGTCGGGCGGCAGCAGGGGCACGGGCAGCACCGGCAAGCGGTCGCGCAGGCCGACAGGCCAGACATCGGTGTAGGGCCGGTCGGTGAAGCGGCTGAGGTAGGCATAGTAGTCAGCCGGTGGCGGATCGGTCTCGAAAATTACCCGGCCGCCCCGCCGCAGCAAGTCGATCTCCAACAAGTGGACACTGGTTGTCATCAGAGCCGTCCGCTTTTCGACGTACTCCATCGCACCGTCGCCCATCTTGTTGACCGGCGAGAGGATCTCGATGACTGTCACCAGCCTCCGGTTGGCGACGTCGCGCACTTCGACGCTTATAACGGGCGTCTCTTCGGTAACGAGGCTGGCCAATCGCGCCGCAGGCTGCGTAAGAGCCTGGGTTTCGTAGGCAACGGCAACTTCAGCAATACGGGGTATGTGTGCGACATGAACGTCGGGATAGATGACCCGATGTTCCTCGGGCAAACTCATCAGGCCGACAGCCGGTCGGTGCAGGACGTAGCGCTTGGCAAGCAGGGCGACGTAGTGCGGCGGCAGAACCTTCAGCAGTTGTGCACGGATCTGCCCGGCAAGAGTCTCGTGAAACTCCTGCCACAATTCGCCTTCAAGATATGGATCCATTCCAGGAAATGGTGACGTCATGGTTGACCTTCGACGGGGCGCTATGCCCACAACATCATTATAACATGATGCGTCGAGATTCTCATCGGCCGCCGATGCTGAGGGTGATCGCTTATGCCGATCGTCGCGCGCCCGGCAGTTGGCGCAGTTCCCAGATCAGCGTATCGGCTCTCAGGAGCAACTCGCTCACCTCGCCGGCCAGCATGATCAGCACGTGGCGGCCGTCGGCGTCAACCCACTGACGGCCTTGCTCGACCGTCTGCCACGGCCGTCCCTGTCGAATTCGACGCACGCGCACCCGCCCGTCGCCGTCAAATGTGCAATCCACTTCAATCGGCATGGTCACCTCCCCCGGCCGCATCCGCCCGCCACAGATCGGCCAGCCGTCGATACTTGCGCCATTCGTACCAGCCCATGTAGAGGCTCAATCGCAACCCGTGCAGCCCGTCGCGATAGCCCTTCAGCGTAACAAACCGCCACCAAAACTGCCGCAGCGGTTGCAGCACATAGTTGCGCGACTTCGGCCGAACCCCGTCCGCCTTCAGGATAGCGGCATCATGTTCCACATAGAAGCGCTGCTTGGCGTGGAACTGGTTCGTATCGCGATAATTATAATGAATGAGCGGGTTTTCCAGATAGCCGACCGCCCCGTCGACCTCGGCGATCTCGTGCACCGGTCGCGTATAACGTGCCAGGCCCAGCCGCAGCAGCCGGAACTGGTGGTCGGGATACCAGCCAGCGCCCAGCGTCAGGCGGCCGAAGATGTAATTATGGCGCGGCACATACCAGCCGCTCTCCGGCCGCTCGGCGATGACCCGGCGAATCTCCGCCCCCAGTTCGGGCGTGCCCCGTTCGTCGGCATCGACAAAGAAGACCCACGTCCCGCCGTCGGACGGCGGCCCGTCGGACGGCGGCCCGTCGGTCGGCGTCACAGCATCGAGCGCCGCGTTGCGCTGGGCGGCGTAGTTGTCAAATGGCCGTTGATGCACCTCGGCCCCGGCCTCTTCCGCCAGCGCGACCGTGGCGTCGTCGCTGAGGGAGTCGAACACCACGACGCGGTCGGCCCAGCCGAGGCTGCCGATACAATCGACGATGTGACGCGCCTCATTGCGCGTGAGGATGACGGCGATCAGCTCCGGCATGGCCGATCTAGGGCACTTCCCAATCGCTGCCCAGTATGACGAGGATATCGAAGTCGCCGGCCGGGTTGGTCCCGTTGCTGATGTTCAGCGGCGGCACGTTCAGGAGACGCGCCAGTTGTTGCACGGTGCCGGGGTGGGAACCGTAGTCGATGATCTGCGAGGTCGTGTAGGTGGAAGAGTCGGCATTGCCGATCTCGGTGACGATGATATTCCGGCGGCGCAGGTAATTCTGCGTCTCGGAGGCCAGACCAAAGGAACTTGTGCCGTTGTAGAGGGCCACACGAGCGTTCTCGTCAATGACCATAGTCGGCAGCGCCTCAATGACCGGGGTGGGGACGATCGGCGGCGCGAACAGTTCGTCGCGCAACGCGCGTATCTGGTCACGGTAGGGCACCAAAACCTGTTGGCCGTCGAAAGTCGTATCGTTGTAGACATAATCGAAGCCAAGCACCTCATTGCGGATGTTCCCGGCGGGGATATTGCGCATCAGGTTGGCCAATTGCAGCGCCGTGTTCAGGTCCAGATCAGTATCGACGTTGGCCTGATACGATTGCCACAGTTGCGGCGCGCGGAACAGCAGTTGCGGCAGGGTGTCGAGCTGCGTCGCCTGGTCGCGCACGGCCATAATCACCTGTTGCTGGCGCCCGGCGCGGTCGACATCCCCGCCGAAAGTGGCGCGCGTGCGGGCATATTTGAGCGCCGTCTCGCCGTCGAGCCTCTGCCGTCCGGGGTCGATGGTGAAGGGGTCGTAGCCGTAGCAGTTGTCGGGATAGGTCATATCCTCGATACGCTCCGGCACATCGATGACGACCCCGCCCATCAGATTGACGAAATCGATGACCGCCTTGAAATCGACGGCCACATGATAGTTGATGGGGATACCCAACAGGTCTTCTACCGTTTCCACGGCCAAAGCCGCCCCGCCGCCGGGATATTCATACGCCTGGCCCAGGAAGTAGGCCTGATTGATGCGATTGACGCCGTAGTTGGGAACCTCGACCCACAAGTCACGGGGCAGCGAGAGCAACGCCGCCGAGCGGCTGAGGGGATCGATCGTGGCCACGATGATCGTGTCGCTATGGGTGGGGCCTTCCTCGTCGCAACGCAGGTCGACGCCCAGAAGGAGGATATTGATGCGCTCCGTGCCCGCCCATTCGGGGATCGTCTCCGGGGCGACCTCGCCGACCGGCGCCTCGACCGTGCCGGGCAGCACTTCGGGGGCGACCGACCCCGGGCTGACCTGTCCCGCGACGGGGTTGAACTCGGAACCGACGCCGTCGGTGGCCGACGCCATACCACGCACGGTGCGGAAGAGCCACACCGAACTGATGATCAGGATCAGGATGCCCAGACCCAAAAAAAGAAGCAAAGCCCAGACGGGTAAACGTATGCCGGGGTCGCGACGCGGCCCACGAGATTCACTAGACATAAAATACCGGCCCCAAAGATTCGTGCCGCGGCATTATAACCGGCGGCGATTGATCAAGCAATTTCGCCCGTTTGCGGATCGGCCGGCCGGGCGACGCCGGGCAGCAGATGTTCGGCCGATTTGAAACGGCGAAACCCAGCATATCCTACCTGCGCCGCCGCCAGCCATTCCATAAGGGCCTCCTCATCTTCACGAAGGAGCGCCTCGCGAACGCCGTCCAATTCGGCCCGATACGCCTCCAGTGCGTCGAGCACGGCCCGGCGATTGGTCATCAGGATATCGAGCATCATCCGCGGATCGGTACCGGCCAGCCGGGACACATCGCGAAAGCCCGAAGCGCTGACGTCCCACAGCCGTTCATCGGCCGCCGTGCGCATGAGCGCGGCCGACACCAGCGCCGGCAGGTGGCTGACCGTGGCCACGACGGCATCGTGGGCGGCCGCGTCAAGCATCATCGACCGCGCCCCAATGGCCTCCACCAACGCCAGGGCGGTGTCGGTGACCGCGGCCGTCGTTCGGCGGGTCGGGCACAGGATGAACGTCTGCCCGCGAAACAGATCGGCCGCGGCCGAGGCCAGCCCGGCCGACTCCTTGCCGCACATCGGGTGGCCGCCAATAGCAGCGAACTCCGGCGGCAAGTCGTCCATCCCGGCGACGATCGCGCGCTTGGTGCTGCCCAGATCGAGCACCGCGCAGCCGCCCGGCCGTGTCGCCGGCAAGCGGTTGAGCGTGTCCAGAATAGCCCGCACCGGCGTGGCCAGCACCAGCAGATCGACGGCGGGCGTGTCCGGCGTCAACGCCTCGACGGCCGCGTCGACGATGCCCTCGCGCAGCGCCATCTGGCGCGTGTTCGCTCGGCGCTCGACGGCCAACAGCCCGGCGACGCGGCCGCGCAAGGCCAGGGCCAGCGATCCGCCCATCAACCCCAGGCCGACGATGCCGATATGCATCTCCCGGAGCGGTTTTCCCGTCGTGTCGCCGTCGTTGCTCATCATATCCAGCGATCATTATAACGAAATTGTCGCCATGATACCTTGTGTTACAATTTGGGCTGTTACGGGCGGCCGCGCGCCGGGTGCCGGTTGGCAACCTCCCGGCGGTGTGATCAAACCTAAACCCGATTATTCCACTTAACAGCTTGTGCACAAATCTGTAGGCGACCGCAGGCCCGCGAAGGGCGGTTTTCGCGCATCCGGATGGTCGTTGGAGGTTCTTAATATGAGTAACGATTTTATCTTCCGTGGGTCAACGGCCGAGATAGACGAGGCAGTTCAGGCCATCATTGACCGGGAAGACGCCCGCCAGGCCTCGACCATCATTCTCATCGCCAGCGAGAGCGAGGCCCCCCAATCGGTGGCCGAGGCGCTCAGCAGCAGCTTCGGCAACATCTATGCCGAAGGCTACCCCCGCGAGGAGAGCCGGCAGCAAACGGAAGAACAAATCACCGACATCGACATGGAGCTGGCCCACTACCGGCGCTACAGCGACCCTCGCTACTACAAGGGGGTTGAGAACGCCGACATCATCGAAGCCCTGGCCCGGCGACGCGCGGCCGAACTGTTCGCCGCCAACGGCATCACCGCCGATAAACTTTATGTCAATGTCCAACCCTTGAGTGGCGCCCCGGCCAACAGCGCCGTCTACACCGCGCTGCTCCAGCCGGGCGATACCATTCTGGGCCTGAACCTTAACGACGGCGGCCATCTGACCCACGGCTCGCCGGTCAGCCGCTCCGGCAAGGTCTACAAGGGCGTGCCCTATTTCGTCGACCACGAGACCGAGGTGCTGGATTACGACGCCATCGAGCGCCTGGCGCTGGAATGCCGCCCGCAGATCATCGTCGCCGGTTACTCCGCCTATCCGAAGATCATCGACTGGAAGCGCTTCCGCGAAATCGCCGACAAGGTGGGCGCCTACCTGCTGGCCGACATCGCCCACATCTCCGGTCTGGTGGCTGCGGGGCTTCATCCCAGCCCCATCGGCATCGCCGACGTCGTCTCGACCACCACCCACAAGAGCCTGTGCGGGCCGCGCGGGGCCATGCTGATGACCCACAAGCGCGACCTCGCCCGCAAGCTCGACCGCGCCGTCTTTCCCGGCGAGCAGGGCGGGCCGCACATGAATAATATCGCCGCCCTGGCCGTGGCCCTCAAGCTGGCCAACACCGACCAGTTCCGCGCCTTGCAGCAACGCATCGTCGACAACGCCGCTCGTCTGGCCGAGAAACTGCAGGAGCACGGCATCCGCGTCATCGCCGGCGGCTCCGAGAATCACCTGCTGCTCATCGACACCAAGAGCGTCACCGTGGATGGGGTTCATCTGACCGGCGACATGGGTTCGCGCATCCTCGACGTGGCCGGGATCGTCGTCAACCGCAACACCATCCCCGGCGACAAGGGCGCGCTCTCCCCCACCGGCATCCGCATGGGCACGGTCTGGATCAGCCAGTTGGGCTTCGGCCCCGAAGAAGTCGACCTGCTGGCCGAGGCTATCGCCACGGTACTCAAAGGCTCGCGGCCGTACGTCTCCACCACCGGCAAGCATGAATTGCGGGCGCGAGTCGACTACCGCGCTCTGAAGCACGGCCGGGCCATCGTCCGCCGCCTGCGCAACGTGCCCCCATCGCCCCCCGGCGTGGATGTCTCGATTCGCGGCGACGAGGCCAGGACCTTCCTCAATTACGCCCTGACGAGCGACGTAGCCGCGCTGGCCGACGGCCAATCGCAAGCGACCCATCTCTACGGCCCCGACCTGGACCTGGACGCGACGCTCCACCGCATCGACGCCGACCAGTACGCCCTGCGTTTCGGCCGCAACGAAGACGCGGCCGAGGCCGCCGAGTGGCTGCAAGCCCTGTCCGACGGCTATGCCCAGTTCGATGACGCCTACGCCAAGCTGCCCGGCCCCATCGTCGTGCAGGTCATCCCGCTCGACCTCGGCAAGGCGGTCGGCGCGGCGTTTTCGCGCGTGGCCGAGGCCGTGGCCCGGCTGGGCAACGGCGCCGAAAGCGACGGGAAAACAGCCTTCGCCGACACCAAGCCCTATTTCATCGGCCGTGAGCGCCGCCGTCTCACCGACAGCTCCCTGCCGCCCTTCCAATGGACGGAGCCGGTCGACCCGCCGCTCCTGACGACTCGCCTGCACGAGACCCACAAAAGCATGGGCGCGCGCATGGTGCCCTTCGCGGGGTACGATATGCCGGTCTGGTATACCAGCGTCGGCGAGGAACATGCCGCCGTGCGCGAAACGGCCGGCCTGTTCGACGTGACTCATATGGGCGTCCTGGACGTCAGCGGGCCGCACGCCCTCGATTACCTTGAGACGGTCGTCGGCAACGATGTCTCGGCGCTGCGCGTGGGCCAATCGCAATACGCCCAGTTCCTGCTGCCCGACGGCTCGGTGGTCGATGACCTGATGGTCTATCGCGTCGCCGCCGAGAACTACCTGGTCGTGGTCAACGCCTCCAACAATGACAAGGACTGGGCCTGGCTCAATGCCGTCAACGAAGGGCGCGTCCTCATCGACCCCGATCGGCCGTGGGCACGCGTTCAGCATCCGGCGGTCATTCGCGACTTGCGCGACCCGCGCCACGGGGCCGATTGCCGGGTGGACATCGCCCTGCAAGGCCCGCGCTCGGCCGACATCCTCAACGCGCTGGCCGGCAACGACCCGGCCTTCGCCCGACGGCTGAAGGCGTTACCCTGGGCGGGGGTCATGGGCGGCGCGGGCAATCCCGCCACCCCGGGCGGCTTCGACCTGATCATCTCGCGCACCGGCTACACCGGCGAGCGAATCGCCTACGAACTGTTCGTCCACCCCGACCGCGCCGTGGAGCTGTGGAACGCGCTGCTGGCCGCCGGGGAGCCGATGGGACTAAAACCGTGCGGCCTGGCCTCGCGCGACAGCACGCGTACCGAGGCGGGACTGCCGCTCTATGGCCACGAGATGGCCGGCGAGCATGGCCTCAACCCGGCCGACGCGGGCTTCGGCAGCTTCAACAAGACCTGGAAGCCGTTTTTCATCGGCCGCCGCGCCTTCCTGGAGCACGAGGCCAAGCGCGACAGCGTGGTGGTGCGCTTCCGCATGAATGAGAAGGGCGTGCGACGGCCGGAGCCGGGCGACCCGGTGCTCGACCGTCGCGGCAAGGTCGTCGGCCGCGTCACCAGCTGCGCCATCGACGCCGAGGGCTATCTGCTGGGACAGGCTTACGTCCCGTTGACCATGAGCGAGCCGGGCACGACGTTCCATATTTACCAGTTGGGCGGCGGCACGCGGCCGATCAAGGCCGTGGAGCGCGTCTCCCCCGGCGGGCGGCTGCCCATGCCCGATCCGGCCACCGTTCTGACGCGCTTCCCGGAGCGGAAAAAGTAGGCAATATCATCCGCGGATAACTATCTGAAACAGACGCGGGGCGGCCGGAGATACCATCGCCGCCCGTGACGAGGAGTGGAACATGCGACGCGAAGTATTAACCTGGTCTGACGTCGACAAACTCATCGATTATCTCGTGCCTCAAATTCGCGGGCGGTTCGATTCAATGGTGATCGTCACCCGTGGGGGCATCGTCCCCGGCGGGATGCTGGCCGAGGCGCTGGATATCACCTATATCCTGACCGCGTCGGTGCGTTTTCCGTCTGACTTTCCCGGCATGCAACCAGAGGTTGTCAAGTATGCCATCCCCGAGTTCCTCCAGTTCCCGGACGAAGAGGTCCTGCGCGGCCGCCGTGTGCTGGTGGTCGATGATGTCTGGACGACCGGGCGCAACAGCGTGACCGTCGCCGGCCGCATCGACGCCGCCGGCGGAACCCCCGAGACGTGCGTGCTGCACTACAAGCCGTCCTACTCGCTCTATCCCGGCTTTTCGCCCACCTACTACGCGGCCGTCACCGACGCCTACGTCATCTATCCCTGGGAGCTGGATCGCGGGCCGGAGATTTTGGGTGTGTGGAATTAGTGACGAATGACGAATGACGAATGAAAAATGCTTTGCCGCCGGGCGGCTGTTTTCATTCACAATTCATCATTCATCATTGAAATGAGCGTCGCTTAAGCCGGATGCGTCCGGCCGTTGATGAATCGGCCGGGATGGGCTATCATCGGCCCGTTAACATGAATGCGCCCATGAACCCGGTGACCACTGGGTCCCTGGCGGCGGAAGCCGTCGAACCGTGTCAGGTCCGGAAGGAAGCAGCACTAAGATGTCTCTTCCGGGTGCCCAGGACCACCTGGTCGGTCATCGGGTTCATGGGCGCATTTTTCCTTTGATTCATCTCTCCTTATGCGTCACCGATTCCGAATAGCAATCCTTCTCGCCACCGGTACGTTGGCTCTGGCCGTGGCTTGCCGGACGGCGACACCGACCTACACCGTCCGGGACGGCGCGACGACGATCCCGGTAACCGGCCATTACGAGACGGTCGGCGAGGTGCTGGCCGCCGCCGGTCTGGTGCCCGCGGCCGAGGATGCCGTCGCCCCCGGCCTCGACGCCCCCGCCGATCCGGCCATACCCATCGCCATCGACCGCGCGGCCGAGATCACCGTGATCGACGCCGACAGCGTGACGACCTACCGGACGCAAGAGGAGACGCTGGGCGGCTTCCTCAGCGAAGCCGGGCTGGCCCCGCCGCCGGGGTCGCGCCTGCTGGCCGACGGCTCGCCGGTCGAGCTACAGGCCATCGACGTCGCCGCCCTGCCCGTCACCCTCGTCTTCGACCCCTACAAGCGCGTCATCATCACCGACGGCGACCGGCGCTGGGCGTTGCGCACCACTGCCCTGACCGTCGGCGCGGCGCTGCTGGAGTCGGAGGTCAGCCTGGGGGCGCTGGATGACGTCTCGCCGCCGCGCGAAGCCGCCCTGACCGACGATCTGGAGATCGTCGTCGAACGGGCTGCGCCCTATGTCGTCGTCGCCGACGGCCAATCAGTGGAAATCCACAGCGGCGCGACGCTCGTCTCCGGGGTGCTGGCCGATAACGGCATCGCCCTGGGACCGCTGGATTACACCCGCCCGGCCGTCGACGCCACGGTGGCCCCCGGCGACACCATCGAGGTCGTGCGCGTCACCGAACGCATCGACGCTGAAGATGTACCCCTTCCCTTCGAGACGGTCTATGAGGCGGCGGCCGATCTGGAGATCGATACCCTGGTCGAACAGTCGGCGGGCAGCAACGGCCTGATGCAGCGCCGAACCCGCGTGCTGCTGGAAAATGGCGTCGAGGTCTCGCGCGAGCCGGCCGGCGAAGTCGTCACCGTGGCTCCCGTCAATCGCGTCCTGCGCTACGGCACCAACATCATCATCCGCACCATCGACACGCCCGACGGCCCGGTGGAGTATTGGCGCAAGGTCAACATGCGCGTCACCTCCTACACGGCCACCAGCGCGGGCAAGAAACCGGGCGAACCCGGCTACGGCATCACCGCCAGCGGCGTGCAGGCCGGCACGGGGGTCATCGCCGTCGACCCCAAGGTCGTCCCTTTTCGCAGTTATCTCTACGTGCCCGGCTATGGCGTGGGCTTCGCCGGCGACACGGGCGGCGGCATCAAGGGGCGCTTCATCGATCTCGGCTATGACGAAGACGAGTACCAGTCCTGGCACAGCTTTGTGGACGTCTACTTCCTCGGCCCGCCGCCACCGCCGGACGAAATCCGCTGGATTTTACCCTAATCACTCATTTTTCACGTTCGTTTCATGTGACCCCTCTCTCCTCTGTGGCATGATTGCTTCGAGGGTCGTCTGCGCATTGTCGGCGACCCTTGCCTGTTTGCCGGCGGCGCGACGGCCGACCCAAGTCACCCTGCGCCGGTGACCTGGGTCGATTACCAAACCAGTCGGGCATTAGAGAGGAAAACCATCATGACTCAACTCATCGAACGAATCGCCGGCCGTGGAATGCGGGTGAAAGTCGTCTTGCCCGTCGCCATTCTGATCGCTTTTCTGGTGCTGATGAATCGCGCGGCCGCCCAGGACGGCGAGACCGTGCCGACATTCACCATCGAGAACGTGGTCGTCGACGGCGGCGTCACCATCCTGGCCCAAAACTTCCCCGCCAATCAGGAATTCGTCGTCACCATGGGTCCCATCGGCACGCTGGGTATCAACGGCACGCCGGTGGCAATCACCAACTCCGGGCTGCTGGGCGCGTTCTCGGCCACCTATCCCATTCCGCCCAACCTGGTGGGCGCGCGGCAGATCGCAATCCGGCTGCAAAGCCCGCAAGGATATTTCAGCTACAACTGGTTCTGGAACAATATGAGCGAGCCGGCTCCCGCCCCCATTCCTACTATCTCCATTGATTCGGTGAACATCAACCAGACGGTCACCATCCGCACCCATCATTTCCCGGCCGACAGGACATTCCTGGTGACGATGGGCCACATGGGCACGCTGGGCATCAACGGCACGCCGGTGGGCACGCTCTACTCCGGCGCGGGCGGCGAGATGACGGCCACCTTCCCCATCCCGGTCTTGCTGAAGGGGCTGGAACGGATCGCCATCCGCACCCAGAGCGACCCGTTTTATTCATACAACTGGTTCAACAATCAGACCGAGCCGCTGCCGACGCCGACCTTCGCCATCTGCGGCGTGTTGCGTGACGACGTCGTGGTGATACGCACCGATCCCACCTTCCCGGCCAATCGAACGTTCGCCGTGATGATGAACTACATGGGCACGCTGGGGGTCGGCGGCTACGTGGTCGGCAGCTTCAACACCGGGCCGTCGGGGGTCGTCACCGCCACCTATCAGATTCCGTCCGGCATGCGCGGCCTCGACCAGATTCACATTCGGGCCGAGGAAGTCGGCGGCCCGTTCTACAGCTATAACTATTTCGACAATCAGACGGCCGTCTATTGCTCGCCTTAACGGTGGGGCGGGTTTATTGGATATTTACAAATAAATCAAGGGTACCGTAGGGGTCAGGCAACCGGGCAATCAACGC
>CAZZJN010000039.1:0-12176 GCA_964654505.1 uncultured Ardenticatenaceae bacterium
GCGCGGCCTGATAGCGGGCCACCTCGGCATCGTAGTCGGCCAGGTAAATGGGCACGCCGTTCACCATGGCCGCCAGCGGCTCGGTGGGCGTCGGCGTGGGCGGAACGGCCGTGTTGGTGGCGATGGCCGGTGGAGGCGGGGGCTGCGTCTCTCCCGGGGATGTTGCCGTGGGCAATAGTGTCGTCGTCGCGCCCATGTTTCCACAGGCGGCAGAGAGTAATAACAACAGAATAAGCGTTAGTAGCGCCGATTTTCTATGATTCATGGAGCCTGATTATAGTGTAGAACGCTTTTCCATACCCGTTTCTTTGTGTTGGTTAAGCGTCGTCCCGGCCGGTGTCCACGACCACCCGCCCGCGTTTGACGACCACATCGACCAGGTTGGTCCCGAAGCGATAGCCGAGCTGGCGATAATCGCTCACGTTCAGGATGATGGCGTCGGCCTGGTAACCGGGGGAGAGGCTGCCGACCTCGTGGCCGCGGCCGATGGCGCAGGCTGCATTTAGCGTCGCCGCCACGACTGCTTGGCTCTGGGTCAACCCCATGTAGCGACAGGCCAGGGCGATGACCATCTGCATAGATTCGCACCAGCACGTGCCCGGGTTGAAGTCCGTGGCCAGGGCCAGCGCACCGCCCGCCGCCAGAATGGCCTTGGCCGGGGTGTAGTCGCGGTGGGCCAGCCCGAACGGCGTGCCCGGCAAGCCCACGGCCACCGTGTCGCCTCGGCCGAGCGCGGCGATGTCGGCCTCGGGCGTGCTGACCAGGTGATCGGCCGATGCCGCGCCCAGCTCCACGGCCAGTTTGGTGCCGCCCAGCCCCACGAACTCGTCGGCATGCACCTTCAGCCGGTAGCCGAGCGCCGCGGCCGTCTCCAGGATTCGACGCGTCTGCTCCACGTCGAATACGCCTTCCTCGCAGAAGACGTCGCAGAACAGTGTGACGCCCCGCTGCCGCATCCAGGCCGCCCCGGCGGGCAAGGTGTCCTCGATCATGTAGCGGATGTACGCTTCGGTGTCGCCCTTGTATTCCTCCGGGATGGCGTGGGCCGGCAGGAAGGTCGGCGTCAGCTCGATGGGCTGCGAGGCGGCCAGGGCCATGATCGCGTCCAGTTGTTTCAGTTCCGTCGCGGTGTCCAGGCCGTAGCCGGTCTTGGCCTCGGCGCTGGTCGTGCCGTAGCGCAACATCCGGGCCAGCCGCGGCCGGTTGTCGGCCACCAGTTCGTCCAGAGTGGCCCGGCGCGTCTGGCGCACGGTGGACATGATGCCGCCGCCGGCGTTCATGATCTCCATGTATGACGCCCCGGCCAGTCGTTGCTCGAATTCGCCCGCGCGGTTGCCCATCCAGGGCAGGTGGGTGTGGGGGTCGACGAAGCCCGGCAGCACGCAGCGGCCGCCCGCGTCGATGGTATCGGCGGCGTGGTAGCGACGGCGCAACTCGGCCGAATCGCCCGCGGCCACCACACGACCATCTCGCATGGCCACTGCGCCGCCGGCGATGATGCCCAGGTCACCCAGCGCGGCGCCGCGTTGTGGCCCGCCGCCACCGGTTGAACTGTTGGAGGGGGGAACGACGCACAATTGCCCGGCGGAATGGATCAACAGATCGACGGATTCGCTCATTGCGGTTTCTCCTTTGCTTCGTGAAGCCAGCGCGCCAGCACCAGCACAGCCAGGAACATCATTGCGGCCGAGATGAGGCTATTGCCCACAACGCCTGATTTGTTCCAGGCGATGGGGCCAACCAACGAGCCGATGGTGCGGCCGGCGGCCATCGCCCCCAGCGACATCGACATCACCGCCCCGCGCGCACTCGGCACGAGTTCGGTCAGCAAGGGGATGGCGCCCACGACGGCGATCTCGAAGGTGAAAAATAGCGCCACCATGACCGCCATGGCCGTGACCAGCGAGCCGGTGCTGAAGGGGATGATCAGAAAAGTGACGGCATTGAGCAGGCCGCACAGGATGACGACCGGCCGCTTGCCGAAACGGTCGACCGACCAGCCCGCGGTGGCTTCACCGCCCGTCTCGGCCAGCCCGATGATCGTGGTGGCGAAGCCCAGATTGGTCAGGCTCAGATTGAACGTGCTCTCCATCCAGTCGCCATAGACGATGAACAGCGTCTCCTGGGCCACCAGCGTCAGCATCATGTAGAGCGCGGCAGCCCAGATGATGGGGTGCTGCCGCAGCTTGTGCCAGACGAAGCTCAGCCCGGCCGACTGGTGATGGGCCTGGCGATTCGGGGGCAGGACGCGCCGCAACAGTATGGCCGCCGGGATGGCCGCCAGTCCGAACCACAGAAACGGAGCGGGCCACCCTTGCTGGGCGATGAGCCAGCCGGAGAGAGGCGCGCCCAGCAGGAAGGCGCCGCTCCAGGCGAACTCCGTGATGGATATCGCTTTGCCGCGCTGGGAGTATGGCACGATATCGCCCAGATACGATTGCATGGCCGGGTCGAAAATAACCTTCATCACACCGGAAATGATGAGGGCGATGGCCAGCGTCCAGATGACGGGCAGGCCCGCCACCAACAAACAGACAGCGCTGATGATCAGCAACGTGGCCGACATGACCCGGCGATGGCCGAAGCGTTCGGGCAGTGAGGCGAACAGCGGGCTGAACAGGCTCATCAGATTGCGCAGCGAGACGATGAGGTAGATCGTCGCGACGGGCACGCCCAAACCGCGAGCGAAGGCGGGCGCGAACGGGTAGACGATGCGCAGGAGGGTGTTTTGCAGGAATCGGGCAAATGTCAAGACGCCCAACAGGCCGATTCGCCGGGCGTCCCAGGCCCAGTCGGGCTGGGTCGGGGCGATATCTTCGGGTTGGATCATATGAGGGGAGTGTAGCCGATGGATTGATGAGCCACAAATAAGCGCATTGATGAGGCTCGTGACCGGCCATCCGATTTCTATCCAGACCGGCGCGCTCGTGGCCGCTCTCGCGTTTTGTATGGATGGTGACGCGGCCGGACCCCGGTGTGAACCTCATCCCGCGTTTGGGAACCTGTTCCGCCAATGAACCGGATAAGGTACAATTCGCGTGCCGGGTTATCCCGATAGCAGGATGATAATCGAAGAACGAAGCCGCTAGTTTACATAAGGTACATAATGCGATGATGCAGACCTCTGACAATACGATTCGCAACATTGAGCATTATGATTCCGTCTATAGCCAGGTCAAAATAGACAGCATCGTAGACAAAGTTCGGAATCTGGAATCATTTCTCGATGACGCCATCAAGACCGATACAAGTTGGCACGGTCTTTATCAGGACGATTTTGCCGGCCGGCTTAGGGGCAAAAAAGTACTTGAACTTGGATGTGGCGATGGACTGAATGCTTTAATCATGGCCGCGCTCGGTGCGGGCGTGGTCGCCAATGATATCTCCCACGAGAGTGACAAAATCATTCGTGAATCGGTGAGGATACTGCAGCTTGATCATATCGAATCTGTAACCGGCGATTTTTCCGATTTATCGTTTGAGCCACAATCATTTGATTTCATTGTCGGTAAGGCATTTCTGCACCACTTGAATCATGACCTGGAAGATATCTACCTCCGGAAGGTGGCCGGGTTGTTAAAGCCAGGCGGCGAGGCCAGGTTTTTTGAGCCTGCCACCAACAGCCGGTTCCTCGATAATCTGAGATGGATAATCCCAGTCCCGGGACGTCCATCCATATTGAATCGCAAGGCGTTTGACGAGTATAAAAGACAGGACCCACACCCCGACAGAGATAACAGCTCGGAACACTATATGCAATGCGGCCGGCGATATTTCGGCGATGTGAGAATTACCTATGTCGGGTCGATAGAACGGCTTTGTCGCCTGTTGCCGCCGGGCAAGTTCAATCGAAGTTACCGGCGGTGGGCGCATCGGGCTGAGGTAAAACTGCCGAAATGGTTCAGACATCGAGCCGCCCGCTCCCAATTGATAGTCTACTCGCACCCGCGCGCCTTGTCGGAGGAGAAAGCGGCTTAACCTGACACGCGGTGCTAAAATCCTGTCATGTCTCATAACAACTCTGAGGAAGCCAAATCCACGATGTTGCTGTCGCCTGAGGCGGCACGCAACCAGGCCCTCGTTGCCATTTTTCTGCCACCGGCGGTCGCGTTGCTTGTCGCCATTGCCGGAGGGATGCTCTTTGTGGCCGAGGCGACAACGAGCGGTGGTTACAACGCCGCCCCGCTCTTTGCTGCTCTGGGCGTCACCAGCTGGTTCATCGGCCTGCGTCTCTATGGATCGCGGAATATGGCCTTGCGTGGCGGCCGGCCGCTCTTTGCCGGGATCGGGTTCGCCGTCCTGGTGTGGGTGGCGGCGCTCATCGGCCGCTTTTTGCCCATGCTGCCTCAGGCGGGTATTAACGAGAGCGGCCAGGCCGCCATCACCGTGATTCTCAACGTTCAGGTCATGGTTATCCAGTCAGTCGGGGCGGGGCGGGCATTTTTCTACCTGTTGTTATTCGAGGCGTTTGCCACGCAGCTTTGGGCCTTTGGCCTTGTTTTTCGGGCGCTGGCGAATTGGCGCGGCGGGCTGACGGCCGCGGTCGTCTCCGGCATCCTGTTTGGCGCGACCGGCTATCTGCTCTTTCGCGAGTCGTTTGTGCCGGGGCTGCCGGCTCTGTTCTATTTCCTGTTGTGGGGCGTTGTCTATGGGATGATTCGCTTGCGCACGGGCAGCATCTTGGGGCCTGTCCTAATTCAGGCCATGCAGAGCTTCACCGCCTGGTTCGTCTTTCAACCGCCGGATGAGATGGCCGGGACGGGGATCAACACCGTCTACATCGCAACCGGCATCCTGTTCGCCATCATCGTATGGCGGCTATGGCCTCGCCGTGAGGGTGATTACCGCATTTGACCGGGGGACGCCCGGCCAATCTGCTTCATGCAATTTGAAACCGCTAACGATAAATCCTGAACGGAGGGAACGATGAGTTACGAGAATATCCTGAGCCGGGTTGAGGGGCGCGCCGGCGTCGTTCAACTGAATCGGCCGAAAGCCCTGAATGCACTAAACCGCGAGTTGATGACCGAGTTGATCGACGCCCTGATTGCTTATGATCGTGACCCGGATGTCGGCTGCATGGTGGTGTGCGGTAACGATCGGGCCTTTGCCGCCGGTGCCGATATCAAGGAAATGGCCACGGCGACCCCGGCGACCATGATGACCAATTCATTCATCGACCTGTGGGATCGGCTGCGCCAGATCGGCAAGCCCATTATCGCCGCCGTGTCGGGGTTCGCCTTGGGCGGTGGCTGCGAGCTGGCGATGGCTTGTGACATGATCGTTGCCTCCGAGTCGGCTCAGTTTGGCCAGCCGGAGATCAACCTGGGTGTCATTCCCGGGGCGGGCGGCACGCAACGGATGACGCAAGCCGTGGGCAAGGCGGTGGCGATGGAGATGGTGCTGAACGGTCGCTATCTGTCGGCCGAGGAAGCGCTTCGGTTTGGGCTGGTCAATCGCGTCTATCCGGTGGAGGTTCACCTGGAGGAGGCGATCCGCCTGGCTAACGAGATCGCCGCGCGCGCGCCCATAGCCGTGCGATTGGGCAAGGAAGCCGTCAACGCCGCGTTCGAGATGCCGTTGCGGGCCGGGCTGGAGCACGAGCGGCGACTGTTTTACTTGCTCTTCGGAACGGCCGACCAGAAAGAGGGGATGGATGCCTTCATCAACAAGCGCAAGGCTGAATGGGTCGGCGAATAGAGCCGGTTCATTCACTCCGACCGAATGAGATTGAGGTCTGCCAGGATAGGAAATTAGTACCGGATGGGGCTAAAAACGTGGATATTAACCGGGCTATCACTGATTGGTTACCCGGCATTCACAAAAAAATATAGACAGCCGGCACGAAAGCCGCTATAATTTTCCCATCGTAGCTAACAATACTAACAAACCTACCTTACGAACTTTCTTACGATGGTCCGGGATTCGCCGGAATCATCGTCAAAAGGGAAGATAGGCTTATGACCTGGTTTTGGTTCTTTTTGGGAGCCTCAATATTCAGTTCGATATTTGTTTTGGCGGCGGGGATGCTTTCCTCACGGGTGAACCGGCAGGAAGATTATGTCGAAACGTTCTACACGAACGCTTACGCCGATCTCGAGGAGTTGCCGGGCCAGGCTGATATTCAGACCGTCGAATAGAACGGAAATCGAACAATTCGCTTAATCAGTTGAGCTGAACAGATATTGCAGCCGACCGCTATGGTCGGCTGTTTTTATTTTGGGGAAGTTTGGCCGGCGCGGCTATCAGTTGAACAGGCCAAAGCTATTGACCTGCCGAGCGCGAGACTATTCCATACCGGCGGCGAACTGCATATTGTAGAGGCGGGCGTACAGCCCGTCGCCATTGAGCAGCAGCGAGTGGTGCGTGCCTTCCTCAACGATCTCGCCCTTGTCCATCACCAGAATCCAGTCAGCGTTCAGTACGGTGCTCAAGCGGTGGGCGATGACGAACGATGTGCGGCCGCGCATCAATCGCTCCAGTGCCTCTTGCACCAGGCTTTCGCTCTCGGTGTCAAGCGATGAGGTAGCCTCATCCAGAATAAGGATGCGGGGGTTCTTCAGGATGGCGCGGGCGATGGCGATGCGCTGGCGTTGGCCGCCGCTCAGCTTGACGCCGTGCTCTCCCGCGGCCGTCTCGTAACCATTTTCCAGATCGTTTTCGATGAACCGATGGGCATTGGCGGCCTTGGCGGCGTCCACTACCTCCTCAGGCGTGGCATCCAGACGGCCGTAGCGGATATTGTCGTAGACGCTGCCGGAGAACAGGAGCGTCTCCTGCGGCACGATGCCGATTTGCTCGCGCAGGCTTCTCATGGTCACGTCGCGAACGTCATGGCCGTCGATCGTGATGCGGCCCTCGACGACATCGTAAAAGCGCGGGATGAGATTGACCAGCGTGCTTTTGCCCGCCCCGCTTGGGCCAACCAGGGCGATCACCTGCCCCGGCTGAGCCTGGAATGTAACGTTGCTGATGACATCGATGGCGTTGGTGTAGCGGAAGGAGACGTTGTCAAAGACGACATCGCCGCTGATAGGCGGCATAGTTTCGGCATCGGGGCGATCGACGATCTCCGACGGCCGATCGAGCAGCTCGAACAGCCGCTGTGATGCGCCGATGGCCGCCTGAAACTGGCCATAGAGGTCGGCCATGATGGCAATAGGGGCGGCGATCATGACGGTGTAGATGAGGTAGGCGATGAGGTCTCCGGGCGACAGGTTTCCCAGGATGACCTGCGACCCGCCGTAGTAGAGAATGCCGGTGATGGTGATGGCGGCGATGAAACCGATGGTTGGCGAGAGCAGGGCGTTGGTGCGCGCCCGGCGCATGGCCGCCCGATAGAGCGTCATCACGCGATCGGTGAAACGGCCGATCTCGTATGGCTCGCGGGCAAACGATTTCACGATACGCACGCCTCGCGTCGTCTCCTCGGCCGTGTTGGCTACCTCGGCCAGCGAGTCCTGCACCATCACCGACGCCCGCCGTATCCGCTGCCCCAGACGGACCATCGTCAAGGTGATGATGGGCACGACGAACAGGATGAACAGGGTCAATCGCCAGTCGAGCCAGAAGAGCAGCACGGCCGCGCCGATGATGGTGATGACCTGCTGCAGCAAGACGACCAGGTTCCAGGTCATCGACTGTTGCAGCAAGGTTACGTCGTTGGTCATTCGCGAGACCAGCTCACCGGTTCGCCGTTCGGCGTAGAAGCTGAGAGGCAGTTCCTGCAGATGGGTGAAGACATCGATGCGAATATCGGCCACGGCCCGCTCGCCGACGCGCGCCAGGGTAATCTGCTGGGCGAAGGTGAAGATGGCCTGGAGGACGGATGCGAGAAGCAGGAGGAGCGTCACCCGGTTCAGGTCGTCGAAATCCTTGTTGATGAAAACGTAGTCGACCAGATTGCGGATGACCAGCGGCATCACCAGGCCCAACAGCGAACTGATGATGAGAGCGATGACGGCCAGAGTCATCCATCGCCAGTAGGGGCGGACGTATCCCAACAATCGTCTGAATGTAGATAGGCCACTGGGGGTGACGATCGAGAGGTCTTCCTCAGGTTGGCGGCTTTTATTCCGGCGAAGACGCATAGGGAATTGTACCCGTTACGGACAGGTTGTAGTAGATATGAAGGAGTTTCTCACCCACCGAAGGGGGATTGCCCTCTCTGCCTGATACCAAGATTACACCTGTTCGGATAAATATCAAACCTGTCCTTCCCCCACCGAGGGGTTAAGTGTTGGTGAAGCGCGGGGCGCGGAGGTGGCTCCCTGGCAACAGTGATCATATGATCACCGAATGACCTGGAGCCGTGCCCGGACAACCCTGCGAATCGCGATCGTATTCGCGCTGGCGATCCTGCTGCTGGGGCCGGAGTGGCCGGCGTTTGGCGACGCCCGGTTTCGGTTCCAGGCGCTCATTGGCCGCGAACGCCGGTTCGATTTCATCTCCTGGACGGCCGACGCGGTGGCCCGGAAGGCTCAGGCCATCTTCGCCGGTACCTACCGCTACTTGCCGGATGAGGTGGGGGAAGATTTTGTCCTGTCCTATCTGGAGCGCATCGCCGCCGCCCAACGGCTGGAGGCGGATATCGAGCGCGCCTATGCCGACCCGTCCATAACCGACCCCGAAGCGCACACGACCGACCTGCGCGACGAGCGTGACGCGATCCGGCGCGAGATCGAATGGCGACGGCCGATGGCCGAGGCTATCGTTCAGGCGCAGGTGGCGACGATACTGACCGAGCATGGGCTGGCCCTTGGTGGCGTCACCTGGCCGCCGGTAATGATGACCATGTCGCCCGTTCCCTATCTGCTCGTCATGTCGCCGCGGGATCGCATCGCGCAGATCGACTCCGCCTCCCTCATCCCCGGCCTTTCCACCGAGGACAAGGAAGCGTTGGAGGATAGCATACTCAACCGGTTGGATAATTCGGCGATCGTCGTGCCCATCGGAGGAATGGGAACCTACCCGGCGATGATTCGCGAGACGGGCAATATCAATCGCCTGGCCGAGGTGACGGCGCATGAGTGGACGCACCACTGGCTGTCGCTTCATCCGTTGGGGGTGGGCTATCTGGATGATTCGGCGATGCGCACCATCAATGAGACGGTGGCTTCCATGGTTGATCTGGAGATCGGCCCGCTGGTGATCGAGCGTTTCTATCCGGAGTTTATGCCCAGCGAGACGGCCGTCACCCCGCCCAAACCCCGTTCGCCGGTGGCCCCTGTTTTCGACTTCAGCGCCGAGATGGCCGAGACACGCCGCACGGTTGACAGGCTGTTGGCCGACGGTGATATCGAGGGGGCCGAGACCTATATGGAGGAGCGGCGACGCTTCTTTGTCGACAATGGTTACGGCATCCGCAAACTGAATCAGGCTTATTTCGCCTTCTATGGCGGCTATGCGGCCGAGCCGGGTGCGGCGGGGGCGGACCCCATCGGGCCGATGCTGCGCGAGCTGCGCGGGGCCAGCCCGTCGCTGAAGGCTTTCCTGCAGGACGTGGGCCGCGTCACGTCGTTCGACGATCTGGTGGCGCTCTATCGTCTTAAGATCGGCGCGGAGCCGGGCTTGCAATAAAAAACCCGGTTCTTGAAACCGGGTTTTGTGTTTTTATTCCAGCGCGCCTAACCAGCGCTCCAGCTGGATGGCCGCGGCCACGCCCTGGCCCACCGATGTGGCGATCTGCCGAAAGTGCGGGTCCTGAATCTCGCCCGCGGCGTAGACGCCGACCACGCTGGTGCGCATGAACTCATCAGTGATCACGTAGCCGTGCTCATCCATGGCCAGTTGACCGACCAGGAACTTGCTGTTCGGGTAATGGCCGATGAAGACGAACACGCCGTCGACGGCCATCTCGCCGGATTCGCCGGTCTTCAAGTTGGTTGTCGTGATATTTTGGACGACGCCGTTGCCGTTGATCTCGTCGATCACTGTGTCCCAGACGAAGTCGATCTTCTCATTGGCGAAGGCCCGCTTCTGCAGCGTCGGCCCGGCGCGTAATTCGTCGCGTCGGTGGATAATGGTCACTTTGTCGGCGAACTTGGTCAGGAAGATGCTCTCCTCCATAGCGCTGTCGCCGCCGCCAACCACGGCGATATTCTTGCCGCGAAAGAAGAAGCCGTCGCAGGTGCCGCAATAGCTGACGCCGCGGCCGACGTACTCGGCCTCGCCGGGCACTTCGAGATGCTTGGGCGAGGCGCCGGCGGTCACGATGACGGCATCGGCCGCATAGGTCTCGCCGTGGGTCTTGATGATGAAAGGCGGGCCGTTGCGAAAATCGACCTCGACCACCTCATCATAGACCAGGCGCGCGCCGAAATGCTCGGCCTGATTCTTCATGATCTCGACCATCTCCGGCCCAGTCGGCGTGGCTTCGGGATTGTATAGCCCCGGATAGTTCTCCACCTCGCTGGTGAGGGAGATCTGGCCGCCGAGTTGTACGCCGGTCAGCACGATCGGATTCAATAGCGCTCGCCCGGTATAGATGGCCGCGGACAGCCCGGCCGGGCCGGACCCGATGATGACAACACGTTCCTTTTGCATTTCCTTTCTCTTTTCCGGTGGGGCGGTTTCGTTGTCCAGTGCCGGCGTCGACGCACTCCCCGAATTGATGTTCAATTATATGGCGGCGTTATCGGCCGCTACCCTCCCCTACTGACGTCGCCAAGCGGGGGGTTCTTACTTAACAGCCCCGGATCGAGAGGCCTCGCTACCGGGTCAATCTCGATTACGGGTGGGGGAATAAACGGCGCAACCAGCCGCGGCAGCACGTCGGCCACGTCGGCGCGGATGATGACATCGGCCAAGTGGTCGAGATGGGTCTCCATGAAATTGATGATGATGAGCTTCGCCCCGTTACGCCGGGCCAGCTCCGGCAGATCACCAGCCGGGGCGACTTCCAGCGATGAACCGGCCACCAGCATCAGATCGGCCGTGCGTGCCTGTGTTTGGGCGGCTTTCATGATCGCCATCGGCAACAGCTCGCCGAACAGGACGACATTGGGTTTCATGATGTGATGGCAGCGCGCGCAGCGAGGAATTTTTCCGTCGTTCATGAACTGTTCCATCAGCGGCCCGGCCGGAATGATGTGATGGCAGGCCGGGCATATGGCCTCGCGTATCTGGCCGTGCACTTCGAGTACGTTGCGCGAACCGGCGCGACCGTGCAGCAAGTCGATGTTCTGGGTGATAACCGCCTTAAGCAGACCGGCGGCTTCCAGTTGGGCCAGGGCAAAGTGGGCCGGGTTGGGCATGGCATCGAGAACCACTCGCATCAGCGGCCGAAGCCAGTTGTAGAAGGCCTGCGGGTTGTGGCGAAAGCCGTAGCTGCTGGCCACTTCCATCATATCTTCCGCCCTTTCCCAGAGGCCGGATTTCGGGCTGCGGTAGTCGGGGATACCCGATGGCGTGCTGATGCCCGCCCCCGTCAGGGCCACCACGTGATGCGCCTGGCCTAATAGCTCGATAGCTCGTTCGATCTGCTGGTCCCGTTCCATGATTGTGCTTGTCGCCGCCACTGATTATCAGACCGGAGGCCACGGATAGTGGCGTCCCGGCCCTGGCGCCGGGAAATTCTCCCGGTTGATGAGCCGATCCAATCGACTAATCAGAGCGGCTATCTCCGGCGATGTCAAGTATTGGCTAAGCGATATCGCCGGCTCGCCATTCTCATCCTGCAGCCGATCGCGCAGGGTTATCAGATCCGCCTTCATCTCCGGCGGGATGGGCGTGTCGGCGAATTCCCATATGACCGTTCGCAGCTTGGGGTCTGTGTGGAAGCAGATGCCGTGATCGATCCCCCACAACCGGCCGATCGCTTCCGGCTCATCCGGCTCCTCGATCAACACGTGCCCGGCCTTGCGGTCGGCATTATTGATCACGATATCCAGCAGGGCGATCCGCTGGAGTTGTGGCCGATAGTCGCTGTTGCCTTCGATCGTAAAGTAGTGTCGTTCCGGATCGTGGTCGATAAATTGTTGAATGGTGCCCGGGCCGTGTTGGGCGTCGCGCAGGACGGTGGGCGGGATGATGTGCCAGCCGAGCGCCTCGCTGATGATGAAAGCCGCCTGTTCCCGATAGCACAGCGCGCCTTGCGGAAAATCCCACAGCGGCCTCTCCCCGCGCTGGGGCTTATAGACTGCTTCGACAGTCTCGACTGCTTCGACAGTCTCGAC
>CAZZJN010000039.1:12276-22182 GCA_964654505.1 uncultured Ardenticatenaceae bacterium
GCTTCGACAGTCTCGACGGCCTCGACAGTCTCGACTGCTTCGACGGTCTCGACGGCTTCGACTGTTTCGACAACTTCAGCCTCATGGCAGACTTGGACGAGAAAGGCGTAGTTGGAGCTCCACGGCAGCAACCCCTCGATCTCTATCCGGCCGTTTTGAAGAACCCGCATGATTGCGTCGCTCGTCTTGTCGGTCATGAGCAGCCTGTCGCCTCCCGGTCGCGTCAAAAAGGAGAAGCTTCCACGCTAGTGGCGATGGCCATTGCGCTGGGGGCAGAAGTGGCCCTCAGGGTCGATCGGCCGCCCGCAATTTCCGCAGATCGGCCGTCCTTGCTTGATCACCTCGGAGATGTGCGAGATCAGCGACTGAACCTGACTCCGCGTCACCCAAAAGCTGACGATATTCGGTTCTTCGTTTTCTTCCACCAATTCGTAGGCAATGAGGACGATCAGTTCGTCATCCTCGCTGAAGCCCAGGCCCATGTTGCCCACGCGAAACAGTTCTTCCACCGGCTCGCGCAGCCGCATATCCGTCCAGACCGGTTCGGCCGTCTCGCGAGTTGATTGCGGGTGGCGGCGATCCAGTTCCTCCAGGAAGGATTCCAGACTGTTGCCCAGCAGGATCGCCTGCTCTTTTTCGACCACGAGGGAGATGGTCTGTGCTCCCCGGCTGCCCTGGAGATAGAAGGTGCGTTGCCCGGGCAGGCCGACCGTGCCTATGGTGAAATGGGAAGCCGGATTCAAATCAATTTGATGGGCCATGAAAATTCACTCTACTTCGTCGGGCGCTTGAGAGGCTATCGGTTCAGGGGGCAGGCTGTCATTGTCGACGACTTCTTCGTCATTGGTGACGTCTTCAATGGCTGCCTCCGGCTCACTCGCCTTATCGTGCTTCGGTTTTTTCGGTTTCGTTTTGCTTTTCTGTTCGCGTTCCGGGGGCGGGTACAGGGGGCCGTCATCATTCATGCGCAAGACGCGCACAAGCCCCTCAGGATGGAGCGCGATGATGCTGGCTGAGGCGGGCGATATGACCAGCCGCTGGAAGGAGTCGATATGCACCCCCAGATAGTGGGCCAGCGCCAGACGAATTAAATCCGCGTGGGAGACGATGACGACGGTCTCCTCTGCGTGACGACCGGCGATCTCCTCGATGGCCCCTACAATGCGATGCTGGACGTCGCGCAATGCTTCGCCCTGGGGGAAGCGAGCGCGACTGGGAAAGAACTGAACCGCGCGCCACAGGGGCAATTTGGCCAGCTTCCTGATCTTCTTGCCTTCCCACTCGCCGTAATCCACCTCGACCAATTCACTCACATGGTGGACAGTCAGGCCGTGGGTATCGGCGATATAGTCGGCTGTTTCGACACAACGGGTGAGGGGGCTGCTATAGACCGCCTTGATGGGCAGCGCGGCCAATCGTTGGGCGACGGCGTGAGCTTGCTGGTGGCCGGCCTCGTTCAAATGGATGCCCGGAATCCGCCCCGCCAGCTTGTTCTTTTTGGACCAGTCATTTTCGCCGTGGCGCACGAGGATGATGGTTCCCATGCCGGAAATGATAGCACAAAATCGGCATGGCTACGATGAATGTCAGACGTCCGCGGATGATGCTAGTTTAGGTAAGCGGGGTCGAGTTCCGGCACCGTCGGACGATAGATGAGGGATTTGCAGACAGGATCTTGCTGGAGCGCCTCGTCAGGGGTCAGGTTGCCCATGAGAGCGCCATATTGAGCAACACCGAAGTAGGCGGCGATAACGTTGCAGGCAATGGGTGTGGCCCAGGCCGACCCCTCGCCGCCGTTGAAAACGAACACGGACACAACGATCTCCGGGTCGTCATAGGGGGCATAGGCCACATACCAGGCATGGGTCGGCAGAATTCGACGTTGGGCGATGTCCTCGAAGCGACACCAGCCGTGGGTGATGGCGATGTTGTCGCAATATTCGGCCGAACCTGTCTTGCCTGCCGTCGTGATCCCGGCCGCCTCCAGCCCGTTCCAATCCACGTAGGTTGCGCC
The DNA here is from genome assembly GCA_964654505.1 of uncultured Ardenticatenaceae bacterium. Classification (GTDB taxonomy): domain Bacteria; phylum Chloroflexota; class Anaerolineae; order Promineifilales; family Promineifilaceae; genus Promineifilum. The sequence continues at coordinate 14,291 of CAZZJN010000039.1, forward strand.
GGTGCCGAAGTCATCCTCAGAGAGATGCTGATTCACCATCAGCATGCCTTCCTGGACGACGCGAATGTACTCGGGATCGACGGCCAGCGTGTCGATGACTTCCGGCTGAAAGATGTAGTTGCCTTCGGCATCGAATTTCACGTTGATCGTCGGGTCAACCAGCGGGTTGCCGTCCTTGTCGGTCAGGATGGTCTCGCCGTTGCGGCCGGGATGGGCGCGGGCGACGATTTCGCCTTCATCGTTGGTGATCACGATGTTGCCGTCAGCGTCGGTCATATGATGGACGATCCGCGGACGGTACAGGAAGCCGTCGTTGGCGACGACGGCCGTCATCTGCGCCTGTTGCAATGGGGTCGCGGTCATGAAGCCTTGCCCGATGCCCAGGTTGTAATCGTCGCCGGTCGACCACGGTTCGCCTTGCGTCTGGCGTTTCCAGGCGCGGGTGGGCAGATTGCCCTTGGCCTCCAGCGGCAGCTCGATGCCCATGATGCGGCCGTAGCCAAACTGGTGCCCGTAGAGGTTGATGCGGTCGACCGTCAACCCCTCGACAAATTCACCGTCCTGGTCGAAGCCGCCGGCGACCTTGTAGAAATACACGTCACAGGAGTGTTTGATCGCCAGGCGCATGTTCACCAGGCCGTGGCCTTTCAGGTCCCAGCACACGAACGGCTGGACGCGACCGGGGTCGTTGGGGGCGAAGCGATTGGGGATCTCGATGGTGCCGGGATCGAACAAGTAACGGTCGGCGGAGATGACGCCTTCCTGCAGCGCGGCGGCCGCCGGCACCAGCTTGAAGGTCGAGCCGGGCGGATAGGTGCCACTGATGGCGTGGTTTACCAGCGGCGTGTATTCGTTGCGGGCCAGGCCCAGATAGTAATCGACCGGCACCTCGGTCTGAAAGCGGTTGTTGTCGAACGTCGGCAGGTTGACCATGGCCAGCACTTCGCCGGTCTTGGGGTTGAGGGCCACGACGGACGCCTGCTGGATTTCGGGGTAGGTGCGCTCGCCGGTGATCTCATCGGTTCGCGCCGTCTGACTGTTCACCAGCATGAATTGGCGCAGGATGTCGTAGGTGATCATCTGCAGCTTCACGTCGAGGGTCAGATGGAGGTTCAACCCGGCTTCGGGTTCCTCGGCCTCGCCCACCTGGCGCACTTCGCGGCCGGTCCAGTCCTGCTCGATGCGACGACGGCCCCTGTCACCGGCCAGCTCTATCTCCATGGACGATTCCAGTCCCGCCCAGCCGACGCGGTCGTCGCGTTCATAGCCCAAATTCTCGATCCAGGTCTGGTTGGGGACCGGCCCCATGTAGCCGATGATATGGGCGGTATATTCGCCTGTCGGATATTCGCGCAACGATTGCGGAATGACATGGACGCCGGGGAGGAAGATACTCTCCTGTTCGATACGATAGGCGACGGAGATGGGCACGCCGGTGGTGATGACGGCCGGGATATAGGGCGCGAAGCTGTGTTCCTGGACAATGGCCTCGATGCTGTTCGGCAGTTGCGGGACGACGCCCGCCTCATCGAGCGTCTCCTGGGCCGACGCGCCGTAGATTTCGGCCAGGCGCGTATAGGTGCTGACCAGCGCCGGATCGGCCGAGGCGATGAGCATTTCCTGCTGGACGGTGTTGGTCAGGGGCACGCCGGTCAGCAGGGAGAGCCGCTCGAATACACCTTCGCGTTCGTCGCTGCCATCGGGCGGAAGGAAGGCGGGGGTGATGGTGACGTTGAAACTCGGTGTGTTGATGGCCAGCGGGAAGCCTCGGCGATCGAAGATGACGCCGCGGGGCGCGTCAGTCGTCACCAAGGCGAATTGATTGTTTTCGGCGCGTTCCCCCAACTCCGTTCCCTTGTTCTGCTGAATCCAGTAAACGCGATAGACCAGCAGGCTGAGGACGAGGAGGACGGTGATGCGCATGAAGAGCAGGCGGCCGCGTATGCCGGGAATTTGCTGAACTTCCGGGTCGCGCTCTTCCGGCGATTTCCATCCGATGCTGGACATGATGATTGATTATGCCGGAGGCCCCCACGAGAAGCACGGGTTTCACCGGTTTTTCTTAACCAACGCCGGCGTGGATCAGAATTCCACTCTGCGGGGTTTGGTGATGCGGAGCAGATAGTCGAGCAGCAAGTAGACGGGCATGATGATGACGGCGTGGATGAGGATCAGCGGCAACAGCTCGAGCATGCCACTGATCGTCACGCCAAAAGCGGTGAATTGCAGCAAAAGCGTGTAGGCAAGCAGATAGATAATCGTGCCCAACGCGGCCATCAGGGAGGCGACCAGCAGGCGACGAGGTGGCAGCACTCGCCGCAAGAGAAGCGGCGTCATCCCGGCCATGAATGCCAGCGCCGACACACCCATAGGAGCCAGCGAGAACAGATCGACGAATAGCCCGGCGATAAAAGCCCAAATAAGGCCTTCTTCCAGCCCTCGCAGCAGACCCCAACCCAGCGCAAGGATGAAGAGCAATTGCGGGGCGACCCCGGCGATGGGGAAGCGCGGCAGGATCGATGACTGAACAATGGCCAGCAGGGCCATCAAGGGAATGGCGATATAGATGTGACCGTTACCGCTGCTCTCCAAGGTTATGGTTCCTCGCTGAAAATCCCGGTGTTGCTGGTTTCGAATTCGGTGACGACGAAGACGATTTCCACAGAGCTGAAGTCAACCGCCGGTTGTACCACGGCGCGCTGGAACAGTTCGGCTTCATTGCGTTCCACGTCGATGACGCGGCCGATGATGAGGTTCTCCGGGAATTTGCCGCCCAGGCCGGAGGTCATGACCAGTTCGCCCACCTCGACCTCATATTGCATGTCGATCCAGTCGATGGTCGGCAGCACACCGCGCCCTCCGCCACGCAACATGCCCGTGGCCCGGGTCGTGCCCAGGCGAACCGGGATGGCGCTGGCCGTCTCGGTCAGCAAGGCTACCATGGAGGCGTTGTTGGTGACGCGATAGACCTGGCCCACCAGGCCTTGTGAGGCCTCGACCGGCATACCGACGCGCACGCCGGCGTCGAAGCCCTTGTCCAGCAGAATGCTTTGCAATGCCGGGTTGGTGTCGCTGCCGATGACGTTGGCGGTGATGCGACGGTATTGCGGTGTTTCGGCGGCGCGGTCGAACAGTTCGCGAATGATGCGGCTCTCGCTCACCTCTTCGATTAGCTGCGCGTTTTCCTTGCGCAAGGCGTCGTTTTCGAGTTGCAGGGCTTCGATCTCTTTCAGCGCGGCATTGAGATTGCGCGGCCCGGCGGCTACCTCGGCCAGGGTATCGGTGCGCTCCGTTGTCCAACTGTTGATATAGGTTAGGGGATCGCGCACGAATCCCAGCACGCCGGTGAGCGTCCCGGTCGAGTCGAGGATCGTGAGCAGGATCGCCGAACCCACCAGCAGAGCCAGAGAGATCCAGCGGATACGTTGTTGAGTTCGCCCCACATTCATAGGCGATTAGCTGGCCCGCGCTCGGAAGGGAGCGTTAGTGTCGCGTGCTGCCTCGATGGAGGCCGATGAGGACGCGCTCGTAATTGTCCAAATCTTCCAGCACACGCCCGGCGCCGCGAGCGACACAAGTCATGGCATCTTCGGCCGTCCAGACACGCATCTTCACCGCGTCTTCCAGTCGATCGGCCAGACCCTGGATCATTGCCCCGCCGCCCGCCAGACAGACGCCGGTCTCGATCAGGTCGGAGACCAGCTCCGGCGGTGTTTCATCCAGCGCGTCGAGGACGGTGTCGACGATGATATTGATGGAGGGCGACATGGCTTCGCGCAGTTCGATGCTGCTGATTTCGATCACCTGTGGCAGGCCGCTGATCAGGTTGCGGCCGCGCAGGGTCATTGTTTTTTCTTCGGGTAGCGGGAAGGCTGAGCCGATGGCTATTTTGGCCCGTTCGGCCATGCGCTCGCCGACCAGCAGGTTGTATTTGTTGCGGATGTAGCTGATGATGTCCTCATCCATCTCGTCGCCGGCCACGCGGATGGAGCGGCTGACAACGATGCCACCCATGGCGAACACGGCCACCTCGGTCGTGCCGCCACCGATATCGACGATCATGCTGCCGCGCGATTCGATGATGGGCAGGCCGGAACCGATCGCCGCGGCCATCGGCTCTTCGATCAGGTAAGCTTCGCGCGCTCCGGCCGAGATGGCGGCGTCATAGACGGCGCGCTTCTCCACCTCGGTGACGCCGCTGGGCACACCGACGACGACGCGCGGTCGGGGGAAAGGCACGAGCATCTGTTCGTGGGCCTTGTCGATAAAATATTTGAGCATCGCTTCGGTGATCTCGAACTCCGAGATGACGCCATCGCGCAAGGGGCGAATGGCCACAATGTCGCCCGGCGTGCGACCGACCATCTCGCGCGCCTCCGCGCCGATGGCCAGCGGCCGACGCGTGCGCTTGTTGATCGCCACCCACGACGGCTCATTGATGACGATGCCTTTATCTTTTATGGCAACCAGGGTGTTAGCCGTTCCCAGGTCGATGCCGATGTCCAGGGAGAAGAATCCCAGCAGCCAATCCAGTGGTCTGAACAAGTTATTTCAGGTGTCCTTTCAAACAAGTCGTTGACAGGTTGCTCGTCGCCGTCGGTGAAGTCGCCCTACTACGCAGTTTCCAGGGCACCCGAAACGGATCGACACCGCTTTATTGGCGTATATCCTGTCATATTTAACCTGTTCATTATAACATACGCTTAATCAAGGGCACATGGCCACTATCTACCCTCATTTTTAATTTATAGTGATATCGACCAGTGTTAATCTTTCATATGGCCGGTTCTTGCCTGATTGAGAAACCATGGATGGCTGACACGAACTCCCTGGATGGATGCTCCTGGCGGTTATCTGTGAAATCTGTGAAACCCGTAGACGCTCCTGGTATTCGTTTAGTAAGATAGACGCAGGAGTATTAATGCCCATGTCTCAGCAAGCGATGTTCAAAGGTCTTGTTTACGACGAATACGAAAATCTGTTGGATACGTCGATTATCGGTGGCGAAGCGCAATACATCGTCGATGATGACGGCTTTCTGCGCCACGTCGACGCCGAGAGCGTGGATCGCCGCATACTGGACTTCTTCCTGGAACAACTTGACCAGAACAAGGAGTTGGCTGTCGAGCAGGCGCTGGAGATGCTTGGCCAGGACGACTTGCTGACCAAGGCGGCTATCGACGCCTCATTGCGCAATATCGACGCCGACCAGATCCTTGCCCAGGGCATACCGGCACAGGCCCGCGATATGCTGGGGATGTTTGGTCTTCGCGTTTATGTCAATCTCCACGGCGAGGTGGTGCGGATTGAACAGCCGGCCGCGCCTGAAACAGGCGACGAATGAAACTCAGCCGACCGGTGTCCTTGTCGTTCTCGACCAGCCGTTAATAAGCCCCGCGTCCCGATAGCATGTGGGGGATCGTCTGCAGCAGGATTCGGATATCCAACCCCAGCGTCCAGTTCTCGATATAGTAGATGTCGAGCATACATAACTCGTCGAACGACAGGTCGGAACGGCCGCTGACCTGCCACAGGCCGGTCATCCCCCCCACCACCGCCAATCGCTGGCGATGCCACGGCTTGTACAGTTCTACCTCTTCGGGCAATGGCGGCCGCGGCCCCACCAGACTCATCTCGCCCGACAACACGTTCAATAGCTGCGGCAACTCGTCCAGGCTGAGGCGGCGCGTAAAACGGCCGACGCGAGTTTGGCGTGGGTCCTGCTTGATCTTGAAGAGGGGCCCATCGGCCTCGTTCAGTTCCCGTAGCGCCTCCTTTTGCTCGTCGGCGTTGCTGACCATGGAGCGAAACTTGTACATCATGAACAACTTGCCGTCGCGGCCGACCCTGGGCGACGTGTAGATAATCGGCCCTTCTGAGTCGAGCTTGATGGCTATGGCGATGGCCGCCATGACCAGCAGAGTCGGGATGGACAGGAGCAGGATGATCGCCAGATCGAGCAGCCGCTTGAGGACCCGACCTGTTCCGCTGATGTGGCCGAAGGCCGATATGTCACGCATGCTCAAGAGCGGTATTCCGGCCATGCTGGTGAATTCCACGCGATTGAGGCTCAATTGCAACAGGTCAGGCACGACCTGCGCCCGGACGCCATGCTGCTGGCAGACCTGCAAAATATTCAGGAGTTCGGTGTGCATGGTGTTGGGCAGCGCGATGAAAACGGAGTGCATGGGGGCATATTCCGTTAAGTAGTGGTCGAGTTCGCTGTAGTCACCGAGGCGGGGGATGCGGCTCAGGTTGTCGCTGTCATTGACCGTGCCGTCATCCAGATATCCGACAATGCTGAAACCGAGATCGGGCCGGGCGATGAGGGTGCGGACGACACTGCGGCCGGTCTCGCCCATGACGATGACCAGCGCGCGGTCGACGCCGATACCTCGGCGATAGAGCCAGGCCAGCGTCGCGCGGCGCATCAGTCGCGCGGTGACGAGGAACAGAACGATGAACAGCAAGGTCCAGAACAGAAGCAGGCGCGAGAAGGGAGACGGCTGCAGGAAGAAGGTGACGGCCATCATCAGAGTGATGCCCGCGGCCGTCGCCGTCACGATTCGCGCGGCCTCATCCAGCCACGACTCGCCGCGTCGCCGCCGCCAGACGCCCGTGGTGCGGAAGGTCAGCACCAGCAGGATCGTCAGTATGATTTGCTGGTCCAGATAGTCGCGATATGGCTCGAAGAATTGCACTTCCCGGAACCACTGACCGACATAGCGAACCACGTAAGCCGTCATGAACGCCAGATTGATGAGGATGATGTCGGTGATGACGGTCAACCGGTAAATGATGCGGTTCTTCATCGGGCCGCCTCCGTGCCGGTCTGGGCGGCCGCTCGATCATAGACGGCCGCCAACTGCTCTCCCGCGCGGGGCCAGGAGAATCGGGCGGCGTGTTGTGGGCCTTCGGTTTTCGATCGACGACGAACGGTAGGGTCGTCGAGGACGCGAGCCATCTGGTCGGCCAGCGCGGCTGCGTCGCGTGGGTCGAAATAGAGGGCGACGTCGCCGCCGGCTTCCGGCAGGGACGAGCTATTGGAAGCGATGACCGGCGTGCCGCAAGCCAGCGCTTCGACGACGGGCATCCCGAAACCTTCATAGAGCGATGGGAGCACGAGGGCGGTCGCGGCGTTGTACCACAGCGGGAGGTCGTCGTCATTCGCATAACCTTCGAACCGCACCCGGTCGCGAAGGCCTAATCTGTCCACCCTCTCGAATATCTCGTCGTAGATCCAGCCCTTGCCGCCCACCAGCACCAGGATCGCCTCCGGTCGATTGAGGATCGACAAGGCATCGAGCAGGACGGGGATGTTCTTGCGCGGTTGCAAGGTGCCGACGTGGAGGAAAAATGAATTCGGCAAGCCTTGCCGCCGGCGAAAAGCCGCGACTTCTTCGGCCGGCAGCGGGCGAAAGATATCGGCCGTGCCCGACGTGATCACGTCAATGCGCGCTGGAGACACCCCATAGAGGCGATGGATGTCCTGTCGCCCCGATTCGGAGATGGCGATGAGCCGCGCGGCATGGTCGCAGGAGTAGGCGGTTTCGTTCATCAGGTATCGTCGTTGCGCGGCCGGGTACAGGTCAGGAAACTCGATAAAGCTCAAGTCATAGATCGTGACGACCGTCGGGCAGGGAGCCAGCCGCGGCATGGCGAAGGCCATGCTGTGCATCAGCGTCAGGCCGTCGCGGCGGGCCGCCACGGGCCAAACGAGCTGCTCCCAGGCGATCCGCGCCATCCGTTTTTCCGTGGGCAGCCATGTGCCCACCAAGCGCAGATCACCCCGGTCAGGCCAGCCTTCCATCTGTCGTGTGTAGATCGTGACCGTTCGGCCGTCACCGGACGGCAGGTGTTGCAATGTCTGATAGATATATTGATGGATACCC
>CAZZJN010000040.1:0-2324 GCA_964654505.1 uncultured Ardenticatenaceae bacterium
CGAAACGGTCGCCATGGCCGCCGGAATCTCGGCCTCTTCATAGACGTAGAACAAGCCGGAGACGCCCAGCGCCAGCCCGGAGAACACCATGCCGATCATCATGAGGATGATGGCGGCGATCTCGGCCGAACTGAGCGGGTTTGTCCCTCGTGAAGCGGTAACGAGATAGACCACGACCGGCAGAGTGGCGACGGCGGCGGTGAATATCCTCAGAACGCTGGAGTTGAGCAGGAACCGGCCTGCTTGCGAGCGGTCTTGGGACACGTCGCGGATGAGCAGGATGTTGAGGCCATAGTTGGCGACGATCTCAAACAGCCCGGCGGTGGCGATAGCCGTGGCGAAGCTGCCGGCGGCCGCCGGGCCTAGCACGCGCAGATAAAAGGCGGCAAACACGAAGTCGATGCCCTTGTTGAACAGATTGAGGGCCATCGGTGCGGCGCTGTTCTTGGCCACGCTGCGCGTGGTGGAGGCGGTCGAATCCGGTCGATAGAAGCGCCCCCAGGCCCAGACTCCAAGGACGAAGATCAGCAGACTCAAGCCCATGAACGACATCAACCCACCGAGCTGAAAACTGCGCGGGCTGTAGCGGAAGCGCACCGTCCAGTCGCCCGGCTCGAGGGGAACGCCGCGGAAGTTGCCGTTGACGCGGGTGATCTCGCTCTCAATTTCCGACTCCTCGCCGCTGCCGGCCGGGCGAACGTAGACCCGCCAGCCGTTGAAATAGCTGTCGCCGAGGATGAGCCATGACGGTTCATCGACCGAGGCAGTGACTTCCACCTGGTTGTTGGTAGCGCTATCGACGGCCGCCGGAACCAGCTCGGCTGGATGCGCCGGAGCGGATGTCGCTTCTTCCGATTCAATAACCACGTAACGGCGCGGGTCATAGTCGCCGGTCAGGGCAGCCAGGTCATCGGTGACGTGAACCTCGGCCGTGCGCGGCAAGGTGTAGGCTCGCGGCGCGGCAGCCAGGTTTTCGTAAATAACCACCCCCTCTCCCTCCCAGACGGGGCGGTACTTGGGGGAGGTGATCGATTCGGCCGAGACGACGTATTTGACCGCCAGCACATCCAGCAGCGGGGAATCGAGCGCCGCGGGGGAGCCGATAGGCTGGATGCGGTTGAATTGCAGCCCGTTCTGCGGTTCGATGGCCGCCATATATTCGGTGAACTGGCGGGGGATGATGGAGTCGTAGCCGCGAATGTCGGCCAGATCGTGGAGCCAGGGCGTGTTGGCGTTCAGCGTGCCCGCGCCGGTGGTGTCGTAGGTAGTGATGCGCCATTGACCGGGCTGTTCGTTCAGCCAGCGCACAGAGGCCGGGGTATGTTCGAGCAAAGCGGGATCGGCGGCGGCATGGAAGCCGGCGTTAGCGGCGTAGAGGTCGAAGATGATCAGCCCGCAGGCGAGGACGATCCACAGCCGGGTTCGTCGCGACAACCAGAGGACGATCCCCGACGCGGCCAACAAGCCGCCAAACAGCAACAATTGCCAGAAGAGATAGCTATAGAACGCCTCGGCCGAGGGGAAGGCATACTCCGCCCCGGCCAGGCCGTGGAAGAGACGCTCGACCAGCGGCCGCGCGGCGCCAAAGAACACGCGGCTAAGTAGCGTAAGAGCGATGATAGAGCCACCAGCGACGATGGCAAGCCAGGGCAATAAGGAGGTTAGTTTGGGAGATCGGAAGACCGATCTGCCCTCCTGCCCCTCTGCCCTCCACTCATCCGCGCCAAAGCCGGCCAGCACCGCCACCGACAACGCCAGAGGAAAGACCCAGCGAAACGGGGTATGAAGCTGGTCGATAAACGGCAAACCGTAATAGAGAATGGCGTAGAGCGGCGTGCCGAAGATGAAGGCCAGGGAGAAAAACGTCAGTCCGGCAAAGAACAACGCGTGAGCGCGGCGCGCGTCCGTCCCGGCACGCCGGCGGCCGAGGACTGTCAGGCCAATCCCGGCCAGCAGCAACGGCAGGATGCCCATATAGGCCGCCCCCTCGACATAGTTCTTCGTCCCCCAACTCGTCGTGGCCGGGCCATACGGGTTTGAGTCGCCGTGGTAATTTACCCCGACCGGGACGACGTCACCGGTGAAGGCGTCGCGGATGGTGTGGTGGGTGGGGTTGCCGAAGAAGTTGGGCAGCAGGAAGGTCAGCGCGTTGCGCGGGGGGTAGGCCCATCCGCGCACCTCCTCGAATGAGGCCGACCCGGCGCGAAAATTGACCCGGCCGACCTCAACCAGCGGCACCAGCTGGAGCGAGCCGATGAGCAAGCCGGTGGCGACCATGGCCGAAAGCCACAGGGCGAGATGCAGGGCACGCGAGACGAGGGTTG
>CAZZJN010000040.1:2424-12362 GCA_964654505.1 uncultured Ardenticatenaceae bacterium
TCGAATTGCGAACCTCTATCAGGATGCGCCAGGCGGCGAAGAGGGCCATGATCAGCAGGGTGTAATAGGTGAACTCGGCATGCCCGGCGAGGACTTGGCAGCCCAGGGCGATAGCCCCGGCGGCCAACCACAGGATGGCTCGACCGCGGCGCTCGGCCGGGCCGTTGGCCGTGACGACGACACGGTCGATGCAGCCGAGGAGAAACGGCAACCAAACGACGGCCGCGGCAATCATGGGGAAAACGGCCGCGCTGATGACCAGGAATTGCGCCCCCTGATAGACAAATCCGGACAGGGCGGCCCCGCCCCGCCGCATGCCCAGGATGCGACCGAAGAGATACATCGACACACCGGCCAGCCACACCTGACTGAGGGCAAACCAGCCATAGGCCTTGGCCAGAGGCACGACCAGAAAGACGAGGCCAAACGGATAGAGGGCCGCATGCTGGCCATTGGCCAGGAAGGGCGCCCCGGCGAACAGATAGGGGTTCCACAGAGGGAGATCACCCTCGCTGAGGCTGGTGAGGACGAAATTCTTCCAGGCGAAGTTCTGGATGATCAGGTCGCTGATGAGGGCGTTATGGGGCGTAACAACGCCGGACGTTGAAAGGCCCAACTCGGCGGCCGACGCACGCCAGGGCGGCCATTGAAACAGGTTATCGGCCGGGAGCATCGTCCGCGAGCCAACCGTGACCGAGGCATAGAGCCAGAGCGGCAGGATGAGGTAAGCCAGGACGATGAGGAAATCCGGCCGGAGCGAGCGAAGGCGGGCGCGAATCATGCGATCGGCTCTTTTTCGATGCGAAATACGCACATCGCGGCCCCAGCCGCATGACATTCGGTCTGGGTGACGCGAAACTCCTGCCCCCGGCCGAAAGAACTGAGGGCTTCCTGAAGCAATCCGACGGTCAGATGGCATAGTGGCGAGCCGACTTGCTGCCCCCAGCAGGCGGCGCAACGCTCGACGGTATAATCGTAATAAGTCCCCCGATCGTGAACATGGTGGGTCTGGTCGCTATGTTGGGTCAGCACGCGAGCCAGGGCGGGGACGCCGATCCTCAGCCGCGTCGGCAGCGGGAGCAGTCGGAAGGCCAGGTCGTTGAAGCCGGTCGGCATATCGAAGACGCTCTCAATGCGGCTGTACATGGTCCGCCCACTACGAAGGGTCAGCCCGCGCGCCCCGCGTGGACCGTAGATCATCTCCATCGCCTGATTGAGATTCGACGCCACGGAGATGTCGAAGCCCAGGTCAAGGTCATCGGGGGGCGGCACCTGGATGTAGTAACCCATATCAGTCAGGTTCAGGAGGGCGTTCAAACCGTTGCGGCCGATAGTGTCTTCCAACGATTCCAGAAAGATGCGGCCGAGGCGGTTGCACAGGTAGTAGCCGCTGAGAGGGATCAGGTTTCTCACAAATATGGTTCCGGACCAGACAAGCTGCCGGCGCCATGCCGGGCAGAAGTAAGTATAAACGGATGGGTCGTTAAGGCAAGGAGACGGGAAGGCCCTTGATGCGGGCGTGACCGACGCCGTCGAGGGCAGATCGCGTCAGGATTGATCCAGATACTGCAACGCCGCGCCGACGCGCTCATCGATGGCCGTCACCTCGCGGGGGACGTGTTGCAAGGCCGATTGGGCTTCGACAATGCTGAAGCCGAGGCCGGTCAGGATATCGATCACATCGGCATCGACGTCGCTGACCAGAGGCAACGCGGCCGCGGTGGCGTCCAGCTTGAGCTTGTCGCGCAGATGAAACATGATGCGTTCGGCCGTCTTCTTGCCGATACCGGGCACGCGCTGCAAGACGGCCGCATCCTCGCGCATGACGGCGCTCTTGAGCAGTTCGGGGCTGAGCGTGCCCAGGATCGCCAACGCCAGCCGGGGGCCGACGCCGTTGACGCCCAGCAGCAACTCGAACAGTTGCAGGTCGTCCTCGGTTTCGAAGCCGAACAAGGCGAGCGCATCCTCCCGCACCAGAAGGTGGGTGTGCAGGGTGATGCGACGGCCGGCGCCGCCCACGTCTTCCAGCACGGTGCGGGGTACGTTGACGCGCAGGCCGACGCCACCGACGTGGATGATGAGGCTGTTGGATTCGATCTTCTGGACGGTTCCGCTAAGGCTGGCGATCATGGCTGGTTAATATCAACGGATTGGTTACGGCCGGTTATGAGGCATCGATCGCCGTCTCGAAGGCGACATATCGCGCGTGGGTGATGGCCACGGCCAGGGCGTCGGCCGCGTCGTCGGGTCGCGGCGTCTCGTTCAGATCGAGCAGGTGGCGCACCATCAGTTGCATTTGGGCCTTGTCCGCCTTGCCGTAGCCGGTGATGGCTTCCTTGATCCTGGGCGGAGAGTATTCGCTCATGGCGATGTCCGCCTCGGCCAAAGCCAGCAGCAAGACGCCCCGCGCTTGCCCCACGGCGATGGCGGTGGTGATGTTGCGGCCGAAGAACAACTGCTCGACGGCGGCGCGCTCCGGCCGGTGAGCGGCGATCAGGGCGTTGATCTGGCGGTAAATGGATTGAAGCCGCCGCTCGGGCGGGTCACCGGCCGGGGTCTCGATCACGCCGTAGGCGACGAGACACATTTCACCGTCGATAACGTCGACAATGCCGTAGCCGGTGGTCGCGGTGCCTGGGTCGAGGCCCAGGATGCGCAGAGGCGATCCCTCACCCCTCCGCTCTTCCGTCTCGTTGCTCCCCCGCTCCCCGGCTCCCATCATGTACGCTGCCGGCTAGGCCGCTTCCATGGCCGCGATGACGTCGTCGCTCATCTCCAGCGCGGAGAAGACGTTCTGCACGTCGTCCAGTTCCTCGATGTGGTCGATGAGATTCACCACTTGCAGTGATTCGGCCGTGCTCAGTTCGATGCGGTTGGTCGGGTCAAAGATAAGCGAGGAATCATCCATAGAATAGCCGGCTGACTCCAGCGCTTCCTGTACAGCCCGGAAGGACTCAATCTCGACGTAGATCTCGGTGATGCCGTCGTTGAACTGGATGTCATCCGCCCCCGCCTCGGCCGCGACCATGAACAGCTCATCCTGGTCAACCTTATCGAGGATGCTGATATAGCCCTTGCGCTTGAATTGCCACGACACCGCCCCGGCCTCGGCCATATTGCCGCCGTATTTGCTGACGGCATGGCGCACGTCGGCGATGGCCCGGTTGCGATTGTCGGTGACGACCTCGATCAGGATGCCGACGCTGTGCGGTCCGTAGGCCTCATAGACGGCATCGATCAATTCGCCGCCTTCCAGCTCGCCCGTGCCGCGCTTGATGGCCTTCTCGATGTTATCCTTGGGCATGTTGGCCTCTTTGGCCTTGGCCACGGCCAGACGCAATGAGGTGTTCGACGCCGGATCGCCCCCGCCTTCGCGCGCGGCGATGGTGATCTCCTTGGCAATTCGAGTGAAAATCTTGCCGCGCTTGGCGTCACTAGCGGCCTTTTTATGTTTAATGGTAGACCATTTGGAATGTCCTGACATCGATTGTCTCCAGATATTTGGGTGCAGCCCGGGCGGTACCTCGGGCGACGGTCGCACGGGCCGACCGTGAAAAGCGGGTTTTTAGCGGAGGGAATTATACCACGAAAGGAGCAATTTGCCACTCACGGGAGTCTCGCCGCGTACCGCAAATATCATGAGCAACCCGCCGCTTTCATCCGCCCTCACTCGCATTTCAGATATAATAGCGCCCATGGCTCACGCAACAATGACTTTCCCGCCCGACTTTCTGTGGGGCACGGCAACCTCCTCCTATCAGGTCGAGGGCAACAACACAAATAGCGACTGGTATGAGTGGGAGGTGATGGGCAAACCCATCAAGGGCGAGCTGGGCGCGGGGCGGGCCTCCGATTGGTGGGAAAACGCCGAACGCGATCTCGACATCGCCGCCGAGATGGGTAACAACGCCCACCGCCTGTCGCTGGAGTGGAGCCGTATCGAACCGGAGCCGAGCGTCTTCGACGACGCGGCCATCGCCCGCTACCGTGCGATCCTGCAGGGGTGCCACGACCGCGGTCTGGAGCCGATGGTGACCCTCCACCACTTCAGCAATCCGCTGTGGCTGGTGGAGAAGGGCGATTTCAACAACGACATCGTCATCGATTACTTCCGACGCTACACGGCCAAGGTGGTGGCCGAACTGGGCGATCTGATCCCGAAATGGATCACATTCAACGAGCCGGTGACTTACCTCGTAATGCGCTACCTGAACCGCGTGTTCCCCAACCCCGGCCGCTACGGGTTTGGGTCGCTGTTCGAAGCCGTCAACAATATGTTGCGCTGCCACGCGGCCGCCTATTACGTCATCAAGGAAGCTTACCCCGACGCGCTGATCGGCACGGCCAACAATATCCAGGTGTTCGAGCCACGACCGGGCGGCAACTTCATCGACCGTCAGTGGGCCAGGACCGTGCGCCGGATCTACAACAAAAGCTGGCCGGACGCGCTGCACACCGGCCGGTATCGGGGCTTCGTCAACGGCAAGTTCTTCGATGGGTTAGCCGGAACCTATGACTTCATGGGTATCAACTATTACACCCGCTTCTATCTGCACTTCCCGCCACCACCGGGTTTCGTGGATCAGGATTGGGGACCGGACGCCACAGTCAGCGACGGCAATTATGGTGAGGTCTACGCGCCCGGCCTCTTCCAGGTGATCGACACCGTCTGGAAGCGCTATCAGCGGCCGATCTATATCACTGAGAACGGCGTGCCCGATGCGACCGATCGGTTGCGGCCGGGCTTTCTGCTGGGCCACCTGCAGCAGGTATGGCGGGCGATCAACTTTTGCTATCCGGTGATGGGCTACTATCACTGGTCTCTGGTCGATAATTTCGAATGGGAACGAGGCTGGACACAACGCTTCGGGCTGGTAGAGATCGATCCGCTGACGCAAGAGAGAACCTGGCGGCCGAGCGCCCGCCTCTACCAGGAAATTTGCCGCAGCTATACCCTGAGTGATGAGATGGCGGAGCGGTACGCGCCGGAGATGCTGCCGATCATGTGGCCGGGAGAGCTATAGCCAATCTATTGTGGGCGGATCGGCCACAAAACAGTATGATCCGATCCGATTGCCGATGAGTGACAAACTTGCCATTTCCGCTTTTTTCCCGGCCTACAACGACGCGGGGACCATCAGCAGCATGGTCATCACCGTGTTGTTGACGCTGCGCGAGTTGACCGATGACTATGAGGTCGTCGTGGTCAACGACGGCAGCAAGGATCATACGGCCGTCGTTCTGGATGAGCTGGCCCGCATCTATCCCGGCGAGGTGCGCATCATCCACCACCCGCAAAACCGCGGCTACGGCGGCGCCTTGCGCACCGGCTTCACCAGCGCCACCAGGGACTGGATCTTCTACACCGACGGCGACGCGCAATATGATCCTCGCGAGCTAAAGGACCTGGCCGCGCTGGTCAGCGACGACGTGGACTTTATCAATGGCTGGAAGATCGAGCGCAACGACCCCCTGCACCGCATTATCATCGGCCGCATCTATCAGTACACCATCAAGCTGGCCTTCGGGCTGAAGCTGAAGGATGTCGATTGCGATTTCCGGCTCATGCGCCGGGAGGTGTTCGACCGGGTGCAGTTGACCAGCGATAGCGGCGTCATCTGCGTGGAGCTGATGAAGAAGGTGCAGGACGCCGGCTTTCGCCTGGCCGAGACGCCCGTCCATCACTTTCACCGCGCCTACGGCAAATCACAATTCTTCCGCTTTCGTCGCCTGGCTGAGGTCGCCCGCGACCTGACCAAACTGTGGATACGGCTGGTCTGGCGCAAGGAAGAAGGGCAACCGGCCGAGGCCGAGGAACCCGCTCAACCCTATAACCAATCCTATGCCGACGGTCCCCACTGATCACCACCAGTTTTTCCGCGACAAGCGCGTTCTCATCACCGGCGGGTTGGGCTTCATCGGCTCCAACATGGCCCATCGGCTGCTCGACCTCGGCGCGGAAGTGCTGATCGTCGATTCGCTGATTCCCGAGTACGGCGGCAACCTGTTTAACGTCCAGGGAATCGAAGATCGCCTGCGGGTCAACATTGCCGATGTGCGCGACGAGCACGGGTTGCGCCACCTCGTGCGCGGGCAGGACGTCATCTTCAATCTGGCCGGGCAGGTGAGCCACACCGACAGCATGACCGATCCCTACACCGACCTGGAGATCAACGCCCGCAGCCAGCTGTCGTTGCTGGAGGCCTGCCGCCACGGCAACCCGTCGGCCAAGGTCGTCTTTGCCAGCACGCGCCAGATCTACGGCCGCCCCGAATATTTGCCGGTGGATGAGCGCCACCCGCTGCAACCGGCCGACGTCAACGGTATCAACAAGCTCGCCGGCGAGTGGTATCACATGGTCTATCATAACGTCTATGGCCTGCCGACCGTCTCGCTGCGGCTGACCAATACCTACGGGCCGCGCATGCGCATTCGGGACGCTCGCCAGACGTTCATCGGCTGGTGGTTCCGCCGGCTGTTGGAAGGCCAAACGCTCGACATCTTCGGCGACGGCCTGCAGGTTCGCGACTTCAACTATATCGACGACGTCATCGAAGCCCTGCTCATCGTCGCCGCCAACGACGCGGCCGACGGCCAGATCTACAATCTCGGCAGCGACGACCCCATCAATCTGCTCAATCTGGCGCGGCTGATGATCGAGGTCAACGGCGGAGGAGACTATCAGATGAGGCCATTTCCCGACGACCGCAAGCGGATCGACATCGGCGACTTCTACGGCGACTACCGCAAGATACGCAGCAAGCTGGGCTGGCGGCCGGTGGTCGGGCTGCGCGATGGGCTGACGCGCACGATGGATTATTTTCGCGCCAACCTTGAGCATTACATCTGAGCGCCATGACTGATCCCCAACCAATCCCTTTTGTCGATTTGAAGGCTGCCTATCGCCGGTTGCAACCGGAGATCGACGCGGCCGTGGCCGATGCGCTCGCAGGGGGGTGGTACATTCTGGGGGAGCAGGTGCGAACCTTCGAAGAAGAGTTCGCCGCGTGGTTGGACACGGGCTACGCTGTTGGGGTAGCTTCGGGCACGGATGCGGTAATGTTGGCCTTGCGGGCCTGTGACGTCGGGCCGGGCGATGAGGTGATCACCGTCAGTCACACCGCTGTGGCCACCGTGGCGGCCGTCGAGCTGTGCGGCGCGATCCCGCGTCTGGTGGATATCGAGCCGGGGACGCTGACGATGGACCCGGAGAAGCTCCGCGCGGCCATCACCCCCCGGACAAAAGCCATCGTCCCGGTTCACCTCTACGGCGGCCCGGCCGACATGGACGCCATCCTGGCCGTGGCCCGCGAGCATGGTTTACTGGTCATCGAGGATTGCGCCCAGGCTCACGGGGCGCGCTATCGTGGCCGAATGGTGGGCACGATGGGCGACGCGGCCGCGTTCAGCTTCTATCCCACCAAGAATCTGGGGGCGGTGGGCGACGGCGGGGCGGTGGCCACTTCCCGGCCGGAGGTAGCCGAGCGACTGCGACTGCTGCGCCAATACGGCTGGCGAGAGCGTTATATCAGCGACATGCCCGGCTATAACAGCCGCCTCGACGAGTTGCAGGCAGCCGTCCTGCGTGTGCGCCTGCGCCATCTGGATGAGGAGAACGAGGCGCGTCGCCGGGCAGCAGCCGTCTATGATACCATGCTGCAAGGCCAGCCGCTTGAGCTGCCGGTTGCCCGGCCGGACGATCGACACGTCTACCATCTGTACGCCATTCGCTCCGAACGACGCGACGCGTTGCAGACATTTCTGGCGACGCGGGGCATCGGCACGGCCATCCACTATCCCGTCCCCGTCCATCTTCAGCCGGCCTATCATCGGCTCGGCTACGCCCCCGGCAGCCTGCCCGTGACCGAGGCGGCCGCCCGCACGGTGCTCTCCCTGCCCATGTTCCCCGACCTGTCGCCGGCCTCAGCGACGGTCGTCGCCAAAGCTATTGCTCAATTCCACGAGGATTGAGGGTCGTCGGGCGCGGCCGGATTTTGGATAGTTACGAATTAATCAATGGTGCCGTAGAGCGAAGAGGGCGAGGCAGCGGCGAATGAGGGTGGTTCTGCGAAACGGTGATGATTTCGCCGCTGCCTCGCCCCTACCCCTGGCATTAATTTGCTCACCTGCGACATCCGAGCATCCCGCCTGCAGAACGCCTTACAAGGCCTTGAACTGCTCAAACGCATCCTGACACTCGTTGCAATACCAGATCATCCGGCATAGCGTCGGGCCGAAGGCGTTGCGCAGGCTGGTGTTGGTTGAGCCGCAGCGCGGGCAGGCGACCGGCTCAAAGAAGGTGACAGTGACGTCTCCGTCATGGCGTGGCGGGGGAGCCAGCCCAAACCGCCGCAACTTCTCGCGTCCCGGATCGCTGATGCGCTCCGTGCTCCAGGCGGGATTCAGCACCGTGCGGACAGTGACCGACTCCACCCCCAATCCGCGCACGGCCGATTCGATATCGCGCCGCATCACGTCCAGCGCCGGGCAGCCGGAGAAGGTCGGGGTCATGGTGACGGTCACGCCCTCCGGCGTCACCTCCACCTCGCGCACGATCCCCATCTCCACGACGGAGATGACCGGGATCTCCGGGTCCATGACGCTTTGCAACGCCCGCCAGATGTCCGCTTCCAGGATCGTCATGTCTTTCACCACTTGGCCATAGGGTCCGTGCGGGCCACGGCCTGCATCTCGGCCAGCAACGCCATGAGGCTCTCCGTATGCTCCGTGCGGGGGATGTCACGACGGGGCAAGGCCTCTTCGGGGATAGTCAATTCGCATTCGGCCAGATACGGCCGGACGGCATCCTCCCATTCACGTTGCAGCAGAGCCATATCGGGGAAGATCCCGTTGTCGATCAACACCCCGTCACCGGGCAGCCGCACGAACAACTGCCGGGCATAGGGCCAGAGCACATCCAGCGCGGCCTGCAAACGGCCGTGGCTCTCCTCCGTGCCCAGCCCCAGCCGTCGCAGCCACAAGCCGGTGTGACGGAGATGATAGATCTCCTCGGTTTGAATCTTGGCCGCCGCCTCCGCCAGGGGGCGATAGCTGCCGGCCGTCAGATGCGCCAGGGACACCCGTTCGGCCGCGTCGAACAAATATTGCCGCAACATCGAAAAAGCCCAATCGCCCTTCGGCAGTTCAACCATCTGGACGTTGCGATAGTCGCCGGCATCGCGAAAGAAAACCAGCCGGTCCGGGTCTTCGTTGGTCAACTGCTCCCGCAGGCCGTACCAGATAGCGGCGTGGCCCATCTCGTCGAGGGCGATATTGCTGAAAGCGATATCTTCCTCCAGGATGGGCGAATGGCCGGTCCATTCGGAGTTGCGATGGGCCAGAATCAGTTCATCATCGGCCATGGCCAGCAATCGCTCGGCCAGCGCCGCCGCCACCACGGGGTCTAATGTCGCCGTCATGCCCCATCCTCCTCTCCGCGTCTGATTTTTTGCATGGTGAACACCGTGTGGTAATGATTCGGCATCCGGAACGCCTTGCCGGTGGCGGCCCCCAACGCGGCCGCGTCAGCGGGGTCGCTGCGGTTGATGAGATGTTCGGGGCAAACCCACCAGACGATGCCCGGCGGATCGTTGTAGGCAGCGACGGCCGCGTGCAGTGCTTCCTCCGGCGAGAGAGCCACCACCTGCCCCACGTAATCGACGTAGGTCATGGCCTGCCGCTGCGAGCGCTTGCTAAACACGGCATAGGCGGCTGGTTCGCCGTCGCCCTCCGAGGCAACGACTTCCTCGCGCGCCAGCTCCTCTGCCGTGCGGGCCAGGATCGCCCCAGCGGGCACGACCCACAGGCCGTAGCAAGCCGGGCGCCGGGCAAATACGTTGCGAGCGTTCATCAACGCCAGTTCAGCGTCGGGCGCGTGAACCGAGCCGACGTTGCGGATGGGGCCATCGGCCTGATCCTGTTTGAATACTTCGTATCGC
>CAZZJN010000040.1:12462-22062 GCA_964654505.1 uncultured Ardenticatenaceae bacterium
ACCCAGCGGCCGTCCTCGTGGGCCTTGCGTCGCGCGGCCAGGCGGGAGGCGTTCATCGGGCCGTCGCCCTTGATGACCCGCCAGAACTCATCCCAGTCGATATCCCGGCCGGTCCAGTGGCCGGTCGCTTCGTCATAATGCATCTCCGGGTCGGGCACATCCAGCCCCAGCGTGCGGAGAGCGGGAACCAGCTCATCAATGAACTCCTGGCGAAGCTCATCGTTGGTGCGGGTCTTGATGCCCCAGCGCACCAGCTGCGGCGTGTTGGAAGATTCGCTGTCACGGGGGCCGAACATCATCAGCGCCGGCCACCACCAGCGGTCGATAGCGTCCTGCGCCATCTTGCGCTGCACCGGCGTACCCTGGGCATAGCGAATGATCATCTCCTGCCCCTGCTTCTTGTGAAAGCCTTCCTCGGCACAGATGCGCACCATGGCCCGCGAGTAGGGGCCATAGGAGCAGTGGGCCAGCATCGTCTGATTGATGATGGCTGCGCCGTCGACCAGCCAGCCGATGGCGCCCATGTCGGCCCAGCCAAGCGAGGGGTAGTTGAAGACGCTGGCATACTTGGCGCGGCCGTCGTGCAAGGCGTCGATCATCTCGTCGCGGGTGACGCCCAGGGTCTCGGCCGCATGATAGAGGTATTGGCCGTGGCCGCCCTCGTCCTGCACCTTGGCCAGCAAAACCATCTTGCGTCGCAGATTGGGGGCGCGGGTGATCCATGCGCCTTCGGGCAGCATGCCCACCACTTCGCTGTTGGCATGCTGGGAGATCATGCGGATGAGTTGCTTGCGATAGGCGTCGGGCATCCAGTCGCCCGGTTCGATCTTCTCGCCGCCGGCGATGCGCGTCTCAAACGCCGCCAGTTCCACATCATATTCCTGTTGGTTCATCGGCCTGCGCTCCGTTGAGTGGGATAAATGTAGTATAGACAAAATAATGCGATTGATCGACCGTCCCGCCGGAAACGAATTGCTATAATCAGAATCAATGACTAATCCTTCACCGCTTGCTGTACAGGCGGCACGTCTTTATGACGAATACCGGCTCGACGAATTACCGCGCGCGCTGCAACGCAACAGCCTCGATTACTACTATCTCAGCATCTACCCGTCATTGTCGGAGATGCGCCCGCTGGAGCCGGATGAAGCGCCACCCTACCCGGCGGCCGTCGGCAATGCCTACATCCACATCCCGTTCTGCTCCGGCGTGTGCGATTTCTGCAGCTACTATCTGGTAGCCCTCAATCCCAGGCGTCGCGCCGCCATCGGCCGCTATCTGGAACAGGCCAAGGCCGAGTTCGACTATCACGCCCGCCACACGACGCTGGATATCACCACGCTCTACTTCGGCGGCGGCACGCCGAGTCTCATCCCGCCCGACGCGCTGGAGGGTTTCCTCGATTTTCTGGCCGACCGCCGGTATCTGAACCCGGCACTGACGGGCACGGTGGAACTTCATCCGGAGTTCTTCGCCGACGAGCGTTCGGCCACGCGCTTCCTGACCGTTCTCAAGCGCCACGGCATCGGCCGCGTCAGCGTGGGCTATCAGGCTTCGGACAAGGAGATCCTGCGCGACACCAACCGTCGTCACGCGGCCGATTTCATGGGCGAGGCGATAAGCTTGCTGCGGGCCCACGGGATGCTGGTCAACATCGATCTGATGTACGGGCTGGCCGGGCAATCGCTTGAGAGTTGGGAGCGCACGCTGGCCGATGCCGTCGGCTTCACGCCAAACTCGATCTCCACCTACTTCCTGTTTGTCGATCAGGGTACGGGGCTTTACGAGCGCGTGCGGCGCGGCGCGGTCGTCCTGCCGCCCCACCGCCATATTCAGACACAGCATATCATGGCCCAACTGGCGTTGGAGGCGGGCGGCTATCACGAATTGCCCGGCGATTTCTGGGCGCGTGGCGGCGATGATCCGGCCACCTTCCGGCAGGAACGACTGCCGTCGGCGGCGATCACCCTGCCGATCGGCCCCGGAGCCTACGGTTACTATAGCGGCACGCAGCTATGCAATGTGTTCGACCTGGCGGAGTATGAGCGGCGGACGGCCGCCGGTCGCTCCCCCCTGTGGCGCGGCTACCGGCTGAACGATGACGAAGCGTTCCATCGCGATATCATGTTTTCGCTCAAGAACGATCCCTTTATCGATTGTAGCCTGTTCCGATCGGCTTATAATAGGAGTCCGCTGGAGCAGTTTGCTGCCCGTTTTGAGCGCCTGTCGGCCGAGGGGCTGGTGACTGTGGCCGGTGAACGCATCCAATTGACGACCAAAGGCCGCCTGTGCGTGGAGGAGATCGCTTGCCTGTTCCGGCATCCCGCTCTGCGGACGGCCGAGGATTCAGCCGGGTCGCGCCTGTTGGCGAAGCACAACTACGCTCCGACCTATACATCGGAATCGTGGTGATAAGCGAGGAGAGAAAGAGATGAGCGAACGACGTCCCCGCGTCCTGATCGGCAAGCCGGGGCTTGACGGCCACGATCGCGGTGCAAAAGTGACGGCTCGCGCCTTGCGCGACGCGGGCATGGAAGTGATCTACACCGGCCTGCGGCAAACGCCGGAGATGATCGTCGAAGCGGCTTTGCACGAAGACGCGGACGCCATCGGCCTCAGCATCCTGTCGGGCGCCCACATGCCGTTGATGGCCCGCATCATGGAGCTTATGGTCGAGAACGAAATGACCGACGTGCCCGTCTTCCTGGGCGGCATCGTGCCCGACGAAGACGTGCCGCGCCTGAAGGAGATGGGGGTGACGGCCGTCTTCGGCCCCGGTGCGAGCCTGGACGACGTCATCGCCCAATTTCGGGAAGCCATCGCCGCCCGCCACTCATCCGGTTGAGCCGTCAGGCATCATTCAACCACAGCGACGATAGTTTGATATAATCCCGACGAATCCGGGGCCGCAACTGATACGCGGGCCACGAGACAGGGAATAGAGAGTATGGACAGACCGGGTCGTAACGATCCCTGCTATTGCGGGAGCGGAAAGAAATACAAGCAGTGCCATATGACGGCCGATCTGGCGGCCGATCGCGAGAACAGGGCCTGGGCCGACGCAGCCCGCGACCTGCGGCCGGCGCTGTTTGAGTTCGCCGACGACGAACGCTTCGTGGGCGAAGCGGGAACGGCCGCGGCGCATTACTGGGACGGCCTCTACGCGGCCGATACGCTATCGCTGATGAGTCCCTCCGAGACGGAACGCTTTCTGGACTGGTTCCTGTTCGACTACACCTTGCCGTCAAGCGGCAACCGGGTGGTCGATATCTTCCACGACGAAAAGAAAGAGACCCTATCGCCCCACCAGCGCGATTTGCTCGATAGCTGGGCCGGCGGCGCGCCGATGGGCGGCTATGAATTGATGGGCTACGAGCGCCAGACGCTGCGACTGAAGGAAATCGTATCCGGCGAGGCGGTGGATGTCTTCGAGCCGGGCGGTCACGGCAACGCGACATTGGGGGCGATCATCATCGGCCGCCCGATCGCCATTCAGGATCGCTATGAGTTCTTCTCCTCGCCGGCCTACATCCCCACCGACGAAGTGGCCGACCTGCATGAGAAGCTGGAGGCCGCCCGACAGAACGACACCGCCGGGAGCGCGTCCGAATTCCTGCGGCGGCACAATATCATGCTGATCCATCACGCGCTGGATCAGGCAAAACTGGCCGGACGGCCGCCGGTGGCCCGCCTCGATCCTCATCACGCATCGGAAGCCGTCCAACAGCGCATGCGCCACGAGCGCGTCCGCATCAAAGGGCCGTCAGGCATCGCCGAGAACGCCCCCCAGCAGGTGCAATCCCACCGGAAGGCGATCTGACGACGATGACATCCACCGATCAAATTATCGTTCACCGGCAGGCCACACCCCTGACCGGAGCTGTCACCGTGCCCGGAGACAAGTCAATCAGCCATCGGGCCGTGATGCTGGCTGCGCTGGCCGACGGTCCGAGCATCATTCGCAACTGGCTGCCGGCCGGGGACACATTGGCCACCCTGGAGGTCATGCGCGCGCTGGGAGTCAGCATCGAGATCGAGCGGCGCAGCTCCCATTCGTGGGATTTATTTGTGGAGGGGCGCGGGCTGCGCGGGTTGAAGCGACCGTCCGAACCCCTCAACTGCCGGAACGCCGGCACGGCGATTCGCTTGCTGGCGGGCCTCATGGCCGGGCAGAGCTTCCCGTCGGTGCTGGAAGGCAGCGAGCAGTTGCGCAAGCGGCCGATGAAGCGCGTGACGGAGCCGTTGCGTCTGATGGGCGCGGATATCAAATCCGACGAGGGTCACGCCCCCCTGACGATTCGTCCCTCGTCGCTCCACGGCATCGAATACAAGATGGAGGTCGCCAGCGCCCAGGTGAAAAGCTCGATCCTGCTGGCCGGTCTGTACGCCGGCAACTCTGTTCGGGTCTACGAACCCGGCCCGGCCCGCGACCACACCGAGCGCTTGCTCATCGCCATGGGCACGATCATCACCAAAAATCAGGGCTGGGTCACGCTGGGGGATGCGCCCCTTGGCGGCCGTCGCCTGCTGCCGGTCGACATGACCGTTCCGGGCGATTTCTCATCGGCCGCCTTTCCCATCATAGCCGCAGCCATCGTCCCCCAGTCGCGCATCACCATCAAGCAGGTGGGAGTCAACGCCACGCGCACCGGCTTGCTGGATATTTTGCAAGAGATGGGCGCGGACATCACGATCAGTAATCAACATGTGACCGGCGGCGAGCTGATCGCCGACGTGTCGGTCAGCCACACCGATTTGCACGCCACCGATGTCGATGGGGCCATGGTGGTGCGGGCGATCGATGAGTTCCCCATTTGGGCTGTGGCGACCACGCAAGCGACAGGGGACAGCATTGCCCGCGACGCGGCCGAGTTGCGGGTCAAGGAGGTCGACCGCATCGCCGTCCTGGCGGGCGAATTGCGCCGACTTGGCGTGTCGATGGACGAGCGCGAGGACGGTTTCGCCGTGCGGGGGCCGCAAAGCCTGCGCGGAGCCGAGGTATACAGCCACAACGATCATCGGCTGGGTATGGCCCTGGCGGTGGCCGGACTGGTGGCCGAAGGCGCGACCTTGGTCGACGGGGCAACCTGCATGGCCGACAGCTTCCCCGGCTTCATCGAGACCATGCAACAACTCGGCGCGTCGCTGGAATGGATCGATGATTCGGCGGCTGAAGACGCGACAGCCGAAGAGCCGACGACCGAGTCCTCGACGACCACGTCAGGTTAAGTTGCGACCGGATGCCCCATGCTCTATCTGGTGGCCACCCCCATCGGTAATCTCGGCGACATCACCCTGCGCGCGCTGGAAGCGCTGCGCGAGGTGGATTTCGTCGCCAGCGAGGACACCCGCAAGACCGGTCTGCTGCTGAAGCATTTCGACATCAAAAAACCGCAGATCGCCTTCCACGAGCATAACGAGGAGAAAGCGGGCCAACGCATCGTCGCTCTGCTGCAGGAGGGACAGTCGGTGGCCGTCGTCTCCGACGCGGGGACGCCCGGCGTGGCCGACCCCGGCTATACGCTGGTGCGCAAGGCCATCGATCTGGACCTGCCGGTGACGATGATCCCCGGCCCATCGGCCGTCATCATGGCCCTGGTGCTGTCCGGCCTGCCGTCCCACAGCTTCACCTTTCGCGGCTTCCCTCCGCGCAAGGGCGGCAAACGGCGGGCGTTTCTGGAGATCGATCGGGAATCGCCCCACACCCTGATTTTCTATGAGTCACCCCACCGGCTACGCGAGTTTCTGGCCGACGCGCTGGCGGTCTATGGCGATCGTCCAGCGGCCGTGGCCAACGAGCTGACCAAACTGTTTGAGGCGGTGTGGCGCGGCACGCTGTCCGAACTCATCGCCCGATTTGACGAGACGGAACCGCGGGGAGAATACGTGGTTGTCATCGCCGGAACGTAATTGTACGGGCGGGACAACCGGCCGTAAATACAGGCTCTTGTGGCCCTCTTGCTGCCGGTGTTTCGCCCTTACTTGTGATACGGCACGCCGTGGAGAATGGTGAACGCCCGGTAGAGCTGCTCCAGCAAGATGACGCGGGCCATCTCATGCGTGAAGGTCATGGGCGACAGGGATAGCCGCTCGGACGTGGCGGCGACGACCGACGGGTCGAACCCCAACGGCCCGCCGATGAGGAAAGCCAGCTCGCCGACCATCTCCATCTGCATTTGCAACCACGTCGCCAGTTCGGGGCTGTCCATCCGGCGGCCGTCGGGGGAAATCAGAATGGCGCGCGCCCCCGTTGGAACGGCCGCCAGCAGCTGCTCTCCCTCGCGAGCCATGGCCACGGTATCGGGCAACGACTTGCCGACGGCGTCCTTCACTTCGACAAGCTGAAAATCGGTGTAGTGGCCCAGACGACGCGCGTAGTCATCCTGCGCGGCTCGCCAATGCGCCTCGCGCAGCTTGCCGACGGCGGCGATGGTGATGTGGCCGATCGAGCGAGGCATGGGCCGGCTCGGGTCAGTTCAGGCGGCCGAGCAAGGCGGTCTTGGCCCAGTGAGCGGGCAGGTAGAGCGGCGCGAGGGCCAGCGACCGGTCATAGGCGGCCAAAGCCCGGTAGACCTCGCCCAACCGTTCGTAGGCCCGACCGAGGTTGAGGTGGGCGAATTGGGGCGTGGCGTAGCGGGGAGCGACGGCCGCCTGTTCGAGCCAGGGGATAGCTTCATCCGGCCGCCCCATCTCGATCAGATAAGCGCCGATATCGTTATAGGGATTGCCGAGGTCCGGATCGAGGGCGATGGCTTTCTCGCATTCGGCGATGGCCTCTTCGTTGCGATCCATCATGTTATAGGCCCACCCCAGGTAGGTGTGGGCTTCGGCCGTGGGGTACATGGCAATCGAGCGCCGGTAGAGGGCGATGGCGTCGCCCAGTTCGCCGTGGGTCTGGTGGCGATAGGCGCGGTCGGTCAGGATCTGCGCTTGTTCGCGCATCAGGTCTTGATCTTCCATATGCAGGTAGTTTAGCAACTGGCAAGCTGCGATTCAAGGCGAGCTTCGGGATCTCGATTGGCGCGAACCGACGAGTGGGCTAGACTATTCGCCGAACCCAATCTATCACCTCTGGTGCAGCCATGAACTATTCCGACTACCAACACATCCTCTTCGAACGCCGCGAACCACATATCCTGTGGATGACACTGAACCGGCCGGAGGTGCTCAACGCGGCCGACGCTCGCCTGCATACCGAACTGGTGGAAGTCTGGAACACGATCGACCGCGATCCCGACGTGCACGTGGCCGTGGTCACCGGCGCGGGGCGGGCCTTCTCGGCCGGGGGCGATCTGGCGCTGGTGGAGAACGCCTACCGCAATCCGGAGGAGATCATGCGCATCCTCGATGAGGCCCGCGATCTGGTCTATAACATCCTGCGCAGCAACAAGCCCATCGTCTCGGCCATCAACGGCGCGGCCGTGGGGGCGGGGCTGGTGGTGGCGTTGCTGGCCGACATCAGCATCGCCGCCCAAAACGCCAAACTGGGCGACGGGCACGTGCGCATGGGGGTGGCCGCGGGCGACCACGCCGCCATCGTCTGGCCGCTTCTGGTGGGCATGGCCAAAGCCAAGTATTACCTGATGACGGCCGAATTCGTCAGCGGCGAGGAGGCCGAACGCATCGGGCTGGTCAGCCTGTGCGTGCCGGATGAGGAGCTGCACGACCGGGCGATGGCCGTGGCGACCCGGCTGGCCACCGGCCCGCGTCACGCCTTGCGATATACCAAGCGCGCGCTCAATCAGTGGCTGCTGCAGGCCGGGCCGATCTTCGACCATTCACTGGCGCTGGAGATGCTGGGCTTCCATCACGAGGATATGATGGCCGGGGTGGAGGCGTTGCGGCAGAAGCGGGCAGCGAACTATCCGTCGAGCCAATAGAGGGCTTGACCGGGCTTCCCCATCAAAGCCGGGATTAAATCAGGCCGCCAGGAAGCCTCCATCGACCGGGACGGCCGCGCCGTGGACGTAACTGGCCAGATCGCTGGCCAGCACCAGAGCCATCCGCGCCACCTCATCCGGACGGCCGACGCGGCCGACCGGCAGGCGTTGCCGAAACTCGATGCCCGTCCGAACCAGATCGAACTTGAAGTGCAGCACCTCTTTGGCGGCCGCTTTCGTCCCCGGGGTCAGGATACCGCCGGGCAGGATGGCGTTGACCCGGAAGCCGTGTCGGGCGTGTTCCTTGGCTAACGCTCGGGTCAGGGCGATGACGCCAGCCTTGCTGACGCTATAGTGGGCCGCGTCTTCCTTGAATGGCAAGACCGCCTCGATCGACCCGAGGTTGATGATCACGCCGCCGGACTTGCCTCGCCGGGTAATCATCTCCCGGCACATCCACGTCACCGAGAAGAGATTGACCTCCATCACATGACGGACGAACGCCTCGTCGGCATCGACAAACTGCCGAAAAGGGTAGATGCCCGCATTGTTGACCAGAATATCCGGCTCAACGCCTTGAAGCGTGTTCCACAAGGCGTCGATTTGCTCCTTGCGCGACAGGTCAACGACATGACTTCTGACGCCGGCGCCATAGACGGACAACTCGCTCACGGCGCCGGCCAGGGTCGCCCCGTCACGATCGACAAGTTCCAGGTCAGCCCCGGCCTCGGCAAAGCGGCAGGCGATGGCCTTGCCGATGCCGCCGGCCGCGCCGGTGATGAGAGCGCGTTTGCCGCGCAGAGAAATCAGTTGTTCCAAGGTCGAAAACTTTGTCATGTGCTCCCCCAAGCCATCGATAAACCATAAAACATTGATCGTTGTTGTTAAATGGGTTGATGGGTGAATTGCTAAGGAATGCTGAATACGCTCACTTCGACCCTCGCAAACTTCGCGACTACGCCCTAAGTTATATCCATGATTCGGGTCGATATAAAGCGACGTCCTTTGCTCAAATGGGCTGCAATGCCGAAAAATGGTGGCAGCTCGAGAATGATATTCGCGAGCATGACTCAAAGAGCGGAAGAAGGGTCTGCCTCGCCTTTCGGCATCAAGTATACCATCACTGCCCAAATGCAAGGCCTATCCGGAGAAAGTCGCTGAATGGAGAATTACGGCCGTTACTGGCGACCGATGTTTTGACAACGCGCCAGGTTATGTTGGCTGACTGATCTGAACCCGAGGAATAGCCGGCACGAAGTTTAGTTGAGTGGAACAACGCCACAAATTCAACCGGCGACCGGAAGGTTGGCTCTGGCCTCCGGTCACCGGCTCGACTGGTTAAAAAGTGACTTGCCCTGGTGTTACCTGATGATAACCTGTGGGGCTATCGGTCTTTCAGGAGCGGCGACCCGCCCATACACCTTTAACAATCGTTACGGACGTAAGCTACATAGGGGACTCGCTGCCCGGCGTCAACAACCTGCCGGGAGTAACCCTCTCCTTTTACGATCGCTTCAACAGGTTCAGCATATCCATTTTCATCCAGCAGTGACAGCAGGCCACCCTCACGCCCCAAAACAATCGTCTCTGCGTTTTCACAGAGAGCGATATTCCGGGCGTCGCCGGCTTCCAGCACGTTAATTCCATAATCTACCGCATTGACCTGATCCGGGGCTGTTGCCAGCACCAACAAGAAAATGGCCAACAGGAGCGAACCGAC
>CAZZJN010000041.1:0-21538 GCA_964654505.1 uncultured Ardenticatenaceae bacterium
ATCGCGGCTACCGACGAGGTCTCCAGGAATTTAATGGTCACGAAGTGCATGATCCGTCGGCTGTATCAAGGACTCATGGATAACGACTGCCGACGGGCGATCTATATGATTGGAATGTTATCTTGCCCGGGTTTCCGAGCATGATGGAAATGGTTGTCGCCAAGCCAGGCTTCCCGCATAATTTTCACGCCACCTTATGGTTTGTTCTCGGGGAAGTGAGGTATAACGAAACAGGAAGGCACCTCGCTGAATTGATATCATGCGTAATGAACCATCGCTAACACACGAATCGGGCAGCCGGATTACGAACCCGCGACTTATTCGAGCGGCCATCGTGATCGGGACGATTGTGCTCAGTGTCCTGTTGGCCTGGAGGGGGCCATCCGGCCGGATGGCCTTGTTGTTCATCGGCATCGGGCCGGTCTTTGTCGCCTTCCTCCTTAATCAAAGACAACCCGCTCTGGGATTGATAGTCATGGTACTTGCCGGGTTACTCGTGCCGCTCAGCATCGGCACCGGCACCGGAACCACTCTGAACCCGGTCATCCTGCTCGTACCCGTTCTCACCGGCCTGTGGTTGGCCGATATGGCCTTGCGTCAAAAAGCCATCCGACTGCACCGCCACAACAGCATCACCTTGCTCCTGGCATTCAATGTCATCGTCGTGCTGGCGTTCATTGTTGGGCAACTGCCGTGGTTCGATATGTCGGGGGCGGGGTTAGCGGCGCAGTTCGGCGGTTTGATGGTCTTTGTTATCTCCTCGGCCGCGTTCCTGCTGGCGGCCCACCTGCTGGATGAACGTTGGCTGGTTCGGTTGGTTTACCTGTTCATCGCAATTGGCGGGTTGATCGTTTTTGGCCGCTTTTTCCCCTTGCTTGGTGAGGTCATCTTTCGGCTGGTTCTTAACGGGGCACAGGGCGGTGTTTTCTGGATTTGGGTGATGGCGTTGCCGGCCGGTCTGGCCCTTTTTCATTCCTCTCTGAAGCCCGTTGTGCGAGTGGGGCTGGTCGCCTTTGTAACCGTCTCGCTGCTCTCCCGCTTTTTGGGGGTCGGCGAATGGGCTTCCGGTTGGGCCCCGCCGCTGGTGGCTCTCCTGCTTCTCCTTTGGCTCAGATTCCCGCGCTGGGGCTGGGTCGTCCTGCTCCTCAGCCTGCTGGTGTTCTTCATGGAGTTTGACCGGGTTTGGTCCATGGCTACCAGCAGCGAAAGTTGGCGGGCGCGGTGGCAAGCGTGGCAGATTGTGATTGATACGATGCGCGTCAACCCGTTACTGGGGCTTGGACCGTCCAACTATTACTTCTACGTGCAGCGAGCGGTGATCATGGGCTGGGGTGGAGCATGGAATGTCCAGTTTTCGTCGCATAATAACTGGGTTGATCTCATCGCCCAGACGGGTATCCTGGGCACGGCCGTTTTTGTGATGTTTGTTGTATCGATCGGACGGGTTGGCTGGCGCCTCTACCGGCAGTTGCCCAACGGATTCGCCCGTGCTTACGCGGCCGCCTGCGTTGCCGGCCTTATCGCCACTCTCGTCAGCGGCATGTTGGGCGACTGGTTCCTGCCGTTTGTCTATAACATCGGTTTGGAAGGGATGCGGAGCAGTGTTATGTTTTGGGTGTTTATGGGGGGATTGCTGATGTTAGAGGTTACCAAAAATCAAACCGCATGACGCTCCTGAATCGCTCCCTTAATGCCTTTGGAAAATCGTGGATCGCAAAAGGGGGTTTCGTTCCCGAACATCAACTCTATAAACTGCTGGAATGGCGGCGACTGCGAGAGATACTGGACAGGTTGGCGATTAACCTGATCTTCGATGTCGGCGCGGCCCGCGGGCAATTTGCTGTTAATCTGCGGAAGATCGGTTACCAGGGGAGGATCGTTTCTTTCGAGCCGGTGCCGGAGGCTTTTGCCGAGGTTTGCGCCATATTTGCGACCGATCCGCTTTGGGAGGGTCATCAGTGTGCTCTTGGAGGCCGATGTGATGAGATGGATTTTCATGTCGCCATCGAATCTACGGAAATGAGTTCCATTTTGCGGCCAAAAGGTGATTACTGGCAGTTGCGCAAGGAGAGGGTGTCGATGAAGACGCTGGATTCCCTGTTTGATACGCTCATTGGAGATATCAAAGTGCCGCGCATATTTCTTAAGATGGACACGCAGGGCTATGATGTCGAGGTTATTCAAGGGGCCATGAACTCCCTGCCTCGGATTTCCGCCATACAATCCGAGCTTGTCATTCAGCCGGACTACATCGGGGCGCCCTTGTATCTTGAGGCCTTGGCCCTGTATCAGAAATGCGGCTTTCAGCCGGTCAGCCTCATCGAAGCCGCTCGTAACCCACATTCAGGGATCATCACTGAGTTTAATTGTGTCCTTGTCCGTGAAGAAGTGCCCTGAAATGCCTATCCGCTCCCTTCTTCTGGCCACAACGACCACACCCCCGGACGCGAGAGATGAAATAGCCGCTGGCACTCATCCTCGCATCGACTACCTCGACCTTCAGTCCCGGCTTGATGCCGATCTCATCGACTTCGGCGTGTACGATCATGCTCCCTATCGCTGGCTGGAGCGTCCCGACCGCCTGAGCCGTCTCGCCTGGGGGCAGGCCATCCATGCCCTGCGCCACTGGAAGGACTACGAGGTTGTTTATTCGTTGGGCGAGGACGTGGGAGTGCCGCTGGCTTTTTTGCTACGCCTTTGGGGTTTACGGCCGCGCCATATCATGGTCGCTCACAATATCCTGTCACCCCGCAAGATTTCTATCATTCGCGCCATGCATGTAATGGGTAGTTTCGACCGTATCGTGGTCTTTTCCCCCGATGCCGTACAGGGCATAGCCGGCACATTCGGCGTGCCGCCTGCGAAAATTGCCTTCACGATGGATGCCATTGACGAGCATTTCTGGTGTAATGATTCGGTGGTGATACCCGAACCCGACTACGCCATCAGCGTCGGCCGCGCCCGACGCGACTTCGCCACGCTCATGACGGCCGTGGATGGGTTGCCGTTGCGTTTGCGCGTTCAGGCAGGCAGTCAATGGCAGGTTGAATATGCCGTCGACTTAGGCGCTCGATTGCCGGAAAATGTCGAACTGGGCAATTATCTGTCCTATACCGAACTGCGAGAGCTTTATCAGCACGCCGGTTTTATCGTCATATCGCTGGATCCGGGCGCTCATCACTCAGCCGGGTCTGTTTCCATCAAGGAGGCTATGGCGATGGAAAAGGCGGTCATTCTGGCGGCTTCTGATGAGAGCATCTATGTCCGCGAGGGTGAGACAGGCCTGCGCGTCCCTGCCGGTGACGCGGCCGCGCTGCGACAGGCGATAATCCAGTTACTGGATGCGCCTGATTTGGCTCGCCGGATGGGTACCAATGGCCGAGCATTGCTGGAGCGCGAAATGCGTTACGAGTCCAAGATCGACTGGCTTGCTTCCCTGACGATGTGACCATCGAAAATACAATGGATCTTTCCATCCTCATCGTCAGCTGGAACACCCGCGACCTCCTGGCCCAATGCCTGGCCTCCATAGCCGCGAACCCACCGGCCGCTGAATTTGAAATCATCGTCGTTGATAACGCCTCGACCGACGGCAGTGTTGACATGGTGCGCGAGCGATTTCCTTTAGTTCGTCTGTTGGGGCTTGAGCGGAACGTGGGTTTTGCCGGCGGCAACAATCAGGCCATTGACATCAGTCGCGGCCGCTATCTCCTGTTCCTCAACCCCGATACGGTTGTTCAGCCGGGAGCGATTGAGACGCTCGTTAACTTCATGGACAATACCCCCGCGACCGGGGCGGCCGGGTCCATGCTCCTGAATCCCGACGGCACGCTCCAGCTGTCTTGCTACCCCGCGCCGACGCTGGGGCGCGAATTATGGCGGTTGTTTCATTTGGATGCCTTCCAGCCGTTGGCTCTCTATCCGATGAGCAGATGGCCCACTGATTCACCACGCGCGGTTGATACGGTCCAGGGCGCAAGCTTCATCGTTCGGCGAGAAGTTGTCGACGGGGTGGGCGCGTTTGACGAATCCTTCTTCATGTACTCCGAGGAAGTGGATTGGTGTCTGCGCATTCGCCGCGCCGGTTGGCAAATTTACTGGGTTCCCGGCTCGCGGGTCATCCACTACGGCGGGCAGAGCACTCGTCAAATCCCCACGGCCATGTTTCTGCAACTCTATCGAGCCAAGGTGCAATACTTTCGCAAGCATTACGGGGCATTCCATAGCCTGGCGTACAAAGGCGAATTGCTGCTGGCGTCGGCCGCGCGTCTGGCGATGACACCGTTGATGTGGTTGATACAGCCGGCCCAGCGCCGGGAGAGAGCGACATTGGCGCGGCATTATGGGCGTTTGATCCTGGCGCTGCCGCAAATGTGACGGTATGCGCATCCTCTTCCTCTCCCAACTCATCCCCTGGCCCCTCGATGCCGGGCCGAAAGTACGCAGCTATTACGTCCTGCGGCATCTGGCGGAGGCCGGACACGAGGTGACCTTGCTGGCCTTTAGCCGGGAGAGCGACGCGGCGGCGAGCATCGACCACTTGCGCGGATTCTGTGCTGCCGTTCACACGGTGCCGATGCGGCGGTCACGCGCCCGTGACGCCTGGCATTTCGGGCGCAGCCTGCTGACCGGCACACCTTTTCTCATCGCCCGCGACAGTGTTGCCGCGATGACGCGCAAGGCCGGGGAACTGGCCGCCGGCGGGACGGACGCCATCCATGCCGACCAGTTGTGGATGGCGCAATATGCCTTGTCTGCCGCCCAGGCTGTGCCCGATCAATCGCCACTCCTCGTGCTGGACCAACATAATGCCATGTACCTCATCCCGCAGCGCCTGGCTGAGAGTGATGCCGGACCGGTCCAACGCGCCCTGCTGCGTCGTGAAGCTGCCCTGATGCGTCGCTACGAGGCCGATACTTGCGGCAGGTTCAATGACGTCGTTTGGGTGACGGCCGAGGATCGGGATGCGGTCGGGTTGCCTGATACTCCGGCAAGTCCTCGCTCTCATGTCATCCCGATCTGTGTCGATCCGCAGGGCACGCCGGTAATCAATCGCGTCGCCCATCCCCACCGCGTTACCTTCCTCGGCGGTCTCCACTGGCCGCCCAATGCCGCGGGCATCGTCTGGTTCGCTCGTGAAGTGTGGCCGAGTGTTCACGCCGCCTGCCCCGATGCCGTCCTGACGATCATCGGCAAGTCGCCTCCCAAAGAGCTGGATGGCCGTGGCGAAGGTATCGAAGTCACCGGTTACATTGATGATCCGATGTCATATCTGAAGGAGACGGCCGTATTCATCGTGCCCCTCCATGCCGGAGGGGGCATGCGGGTTAAGATACTGGACGCCTGGGCGTGGGGGCTGCCGGTTGTATCCACGACCATTGGGGCGGAGGGGATCGACTGCCGTCATGGCGATAATCTGCTCGTTGCTGACACGGCGACAGATTTCGTCACGGCCGTACAGCGTGTGATGGCCGATCACCCATTGGCGAACCTTTTGGCTCTGGCTTGCCGGGATTCGGTCGGCGTCTGCTATGACTGGAAGAAGATCTACTCAGCCTGGGACGCGATCTACCCGATTTGACGCCAACCTTATAGTTCCACACAAATCCTGGCAAATTAAAGATTGGGCCAGTTCCTCATCCACCCGATACCCCACAACAGGTTGCGGTGTGGGTGAAAACACGTGTATTGTCTACGTTATCATGATGACGAATAATGGGAGGCGAATTTGGCAACCGGGAGTCCGCAACATCTTAAAAAACAATACGAACCTAATCTAATGGAACGTTATGTAAAGATAATAATCGGTTTGTCAGTGAGCTTGCGTGTGGTCGCCGCCTTCTACCTCGGCAATACCGTCGATGTCCTGCCCGGCATCTTCGACCAGGTCTCATACCATGCCCTGGCGATGCGTGTTCTCGGCGGGCATGGGTTCTCGTTCGAGTATGCGTCGTGGCCCTTGACGGCCGCCGGCGCGCCTACCGCTCACTGGAGCTTCTTATACACACTCTACCTGACGGCCGTCTACGCCATCTTCGGTCCCAACCCGCTGATGGCCCGCATCATCCAGGCCGTCATCGTCGGCGTGCTGCATCCCTGGTTGGCCTACCGCCTCGGACGCCGCGTGTTCGGTGAACGCAGCGGGTTGTTGGCGGCGGCGTTCACGGCCGTCTATATCTACTTCATCTACTACAGCGCCGCGCTCATGACGGAGCCGTTTTATATCACGGCCATCCTGGGGGCGCTTTACGGCTTGTTGGAGTTGCGCGATACGGGGGCGGGTGAGGAGAGGCGATTAGCGCTTGCCGTAGGTTTGGCCTTGGGTTTTGCCGTGCTCTTACGGCAGTTGTTTCTTCTGCTCATCCCTTTTCTTTTACTGTGGCTTTGGGCAATGCGCTATTACGATAGACGACGAGCAGGCGCGGAGAGGCGCGGGCTTAAAGACATCTTATTCGGCCCACGCGCGCCCTGGCGTTCGTCGGCCGTTATC
Source organism: uncultured Ardenticatenaceae bacterium (assembly GCA_964654505.1). Classification (GTDB taxonomy): domain Bacteria; phylum Chloroflexota; class Anaerolineae; order Promineifilales; family Promineifilaceae; genus Promineifilum. Next base: position 6,491 of record CAZZJN010000041.1, read on the forward strand.
GTGGGCCTCGTTATCCTGATGATCCTGCCCTTCACAATCTATAATTATGGCCGCTATGGCCGTTTCGTCTTACTCAACACCAACGCCGGATACGCTTTTTTCTGGGGCAATCATCCGATCTACGGCACACGATTTCAGGGGATTCTTCCCCCGGAGATGGGATCGTACCAGGACCTCATCCCCGAAGAGCTGCGCGGGCTGGACGAGCCGTCGCTGGAGCAGGCCTTAATGAAGCGCGGCCTGCAATTCATTGTCGATGATCCCGGACGTTACGCCCTATTGTCACTCAGCCGCGTGCCGGTCTACTTCATGTTCTGGCCCTCGGCCGAATCGGGGATGCTCAGCAATATCTCGCGGGTCGGCAGCTTCGGCCTGTTTCTGCCGCTCATGTTGGCTGGTCTAATCTATTCGTTGGCCAATCGGAAAATGCGCCGGCGGACGTTCGGCGACGCCTCGTTGCTCTTGCTGTTCGCCGTCCTGTATACGGCCGTCCACTTGCTTTCCTGGGCGCTTGTGCGTTATCGTCTGCCGGTGGATGCCATCCTCTTGCTCTATGCCGGACTGGTGGCCGAGGCGGTGTGGTCATGGCTGAGTTCCCGCCGCTCAACCTCAATTAGCTCGGGGGGAACCTGATGAGGATCGCCCGGCGAATCCTCTACATCGTCCCCTACATGCCCAACCCCATTCGCACGCGCCCGTATAACCTGATCCGTGCGCTGGCAGCTGAGGGACATGCGCTCACTGTTCTCACGCTGGTGCAGGATGACGAGGAGATGGCGGACGCCGAAGCATTGAGGGCGGAGGGTATCCGGGTGATGACCCGGCCGCGCGCTCGCGCGCGCTCGTTGATGAACAGCGGGCTGGCGCCGGCGAGACGCGAACCGCTCCAGGCCGCCTATTGCTGGCAGCCCTCGCTGGCGGCCGACTTGTCTGCTCTCTTGCGGGATGAAACATTCGATGTCGTCCATGTCGAGCACCTCCGAGGTTCTCGTTACGGCATCCTTGCCAAATCGACGCTTGCCGCTGCCGGCCTGACAACACCTGTTGTCTGGGACAGCGTCGACTGCATTAGTCATCTGTTTCGCCAGGCATCCACGTATAGTACGAGATGGTTGAACCGCATGATAGCGCGGGTGGAGTTGCCGGGAACGGAGCGTTACGAGGGTCGCATCCTAAGGCACTTTGATATGGTTCTGACGGCCTCGCCGGTCGATCAGGCAGAACTCATTCGGCTGGCCGACCAATACCATTCGCCTGCGCCGCCTGTGAATGTGCTATCCAATGGCGTCGATCTGGAAGCGTTCAAGCCCGACCCCACCATCGAGCGCGACCCCGCAACGCTGGTCCTTAGCGGCAAGATGAGCTATCACGCCAATATCGCCATGGCCGTCCGCTTGGTGCATGAGATCATGCCCATTGTTTGGATCGACCGACCGGACACCCGACTGCAAATCGTCGGCAAGGCACCCACGGCTGAGGTACGCGCTTTGGCTAATGATCCGCGAATTATCGTCACCGGGGCAGTGCCGCAAATCCAGCCTTACTTAAGTCGTGCCACCATTGCCGTAGCGCCCATCGTCTATAGCGCCGGGATTCAGAACAAAATCCTGGAGGCGATGGCCTGCGCCACACCTGTGGTGACAACGTCATCGGCATTACAAGGATTGACGGCCGAACCGGGCCGGCACCTGCTGGCCGGTAATGATAAACATCAGGTAGCCGAAGCCATCATCCGCTTGCTCAACGATCCCGCTCAGTGCGTCGAAATTGGACAGGCAGGCCGAAAATTCGTCGAGCAAAACCACAATTGGTGTTCCATTGCCGGGCAACTCTCCCGGCGATATGAAGATTTAGTGAATTCGTGCTCAGCATCCGCGGTGAATTGATGATTTCAGAATATTGAAATTCGAATTGAAAGGTTGGCTCTGCATAATAATACTCATAACGTAGCGTTGTCGAAGCCGGCAAAACTCGCTCATGAACTGTCTTTCTGACCTGCACAGTACATGAGGGATCTGGGATTCAGGAATGTCGATTCAAGTTGGGTTCCATGAGTCCTGTGATCTGTTATTAAGCGGAGTGTGTAATGGAATCATCGATCCAATTGGCCGAGAAAAATGCAGCAGCCATGAATCTGGCTCTGGCATCTCGCCCTATTGCCGATCTATCCCCCAATATTCAATGGAGCGGTTACCGGGTCGCCCTGGTTCTGTCCGACATTATCTTAAGCCTGGCGGCCTTGTCGTTTGCCGGATGGGTTCGCTATAACGTGCCGTTATCGATTTTTAATTTGGGAGCGACCCCGTTGGTTCCCTCTTTCGCCGTCATTGCCTTTGGATTTATTCCAATGTGGCTGTTCATTTTCGCCGGCCACGGCTTATATCGGAAACGCGTATTGTTGGGCGGCACCCAGGAGTACGAGCTTGTTTTTCGAGCCACGGCCGTGGGGATGCTTGTCATCATAGTCTTCGGCTTTATTCAGCCCGAGATGGACCCGGCCAGAGGTTGGGTGCTCCTGGCATGGATATTTATCGCCCTCTTCGTGATGGCCGGACGATTCTTCCTGCGCCGGATTATTTATGCCCTGCGACGACGAGGATACTTCCTGAGCCGGGCGCTTATCGTTGGGAATAATCCGGAGGCGCATTCCCTGGCTGAGCAATTGACGGGGTGGCAGACCTCCGGCTTTGCTGTTCAGGGAATTGTGTCCACTGACTCATTAAAAGAAAGCCACGGCTCGAAAAGCTTGCCGGTTTTGGGGACGCTCAATCATCTGGATGAGATCGTTCAGCAACTCAATATCAATGAAATGGTATTGGCCATCAGCGCCCTGTCCCAGGACCAGGTCCTCTCGATATTCAAGCGATATGGTATATCCGATACGGTCAATCTGAGGCTTTCGAGTGGACTGTTCGAAGTGATAACGACCGGGCTGGAGGTGAAGGAAGTTGCCTCCGTTCCCCTTATGCGGGTGAATCAGGTCCGATTAACCGGTGTGAACCATGTGTTCAAGTGGATCACGGATGTCATGCTGGCGATTCCCTTGCTGATACTTAGCTTGCCAATCCTGGCGGTCATTGCCATTGCCATCAGACTTGATTCGCCCGGAAAGGTTATTTACCGACGGCGTGTGATGGGCCTTAACGGCAACCAGTTCGATGCCTTTAAATTCCGCACGATGTATGTCAATGGCGATGATATTCTCGCGGCACACCCGGATAAGGAAGCGGAATTGGGGCAGGCCTTCAAGCTTAAGGAAGATCCCCGCGTGACCCGCGTCGGTCGCGTGTTGCGAAAATACAGTCTTGATGAATTGCCGCAACTGGGCAATGTCTTGCTGCGGCAGATGTCGTTGGTGGGGCCGCGGATGATTTCGCCCGACGAGCTGACGAAGTACGAGCAATGGGATATCAATTTGCTGACCATGCCGCCGGGAATCACCGGGTTGTGGCAGGTGAGCGGTCGCTCCAATTTGTCCTATGCCGATCGTGTTCAGCTGGATATGCGCTATATCCGCAACTGGAGTATTTGGCTCGACCTGCACATTCTGATTCAGACGGTTTCAGTAGTATTGAAAGGCGACGGCGCTTATTAAAGCCGTTACGCGATAAAAGGTTTCAAAAAGCGATGAGGATAGTATGGAGCTTAGGGCTTACATAAAACCGCTTCAAAAGTGGTGGTGGTTATTTCTGATTTCCGCCCTGCTGGCCGGAGCTACCAGTTATTATGCAGTGAGCCGGCAACCGAGTATCTATCAGGCGCACACGACGCTCCTGATCGGTAGCGCCATCAACAATCCCAATCCGGATGGAAACGAATTCTGGTTGAGCCAGCAGCTGGCGCGTACCTATAGCGATATCGCTCGGCGCGAAGTCATACAACAGGCTGTAATGGATGAGCTTGGATTAACCTGGCTCCCGGCCTATACAGCCCAACCCGTGGCTGATACGCAATTACTCGAGATCAGAGTCAATGACAGCAGCCCCGAGCGGGCGATGGTGGTGGCAAATGAATTGGCCAACCAATTGATCTTGCGAACGCCGACGAGCGGTCCTGATCAGGGAGGCGCGGAAAGGCAGGCGTTTATCAGCCATCAATTGGATGATCTCGAAATCAAGATCGAGCAGACCAGTGAAGAGATTCTTGCCAAGCAAACTGAACTGGCGGGCCTGTTTAGCGCGCGGCAAATCGCCGACGCCCAGGCCCAGATCCGCGCCCTCGAAGCGAAACAGGACACGATGCGAGCCAACTATGCTTCGCTCCTGGCCAGCACATCCCAGGGCGCAGCCAATAGTCTGAGTATCATTGAACCGGCCGTCCTTCCACAAGTGCCGATTGGGCCTGAGGTTCTAATGACCGTTCTGGCGGCGGCCGCCATTGGGTTGTCGCTTGGCGTTGGCGCTGCTTACTTGCTTGAATATCTGGATGACACCATCAAAAGCCCGGAAGATATCGAGCGCGTCACTGAATTAACCACCTTGGCCGGAATCGCCGACCACAAACAGGAGAACGGCCGACAACGCGGATTGGTTACGATTACCCAGGCGCGATCGCCGGTGTCGGAATCTTACCGGTCATTGAGGACGGCCGTCCTGTATTCAAATGTTGATCGCCAAACCCGCACCATGGTTGTAACGAGCGCCAACCCGCGAGAGGGCAAGAGCGTTACCTCGGCCAATCTGGCGGTTGTTTTGGCGCAAGGCGGCCATCGGGTGCTTCTGATCGATGCCGATCTTCGCAGACCAACCCTACACATTCATTTCAATAAGCCACCCGGCTACGGATTGACGAATCTGCTGCTGGATATGCCACCTACCTTTGATTCGTCCAGAATCGGCGACATGTATTCCCAACTGAGCAAGGCGGTATCGACCACATCCGTCGGTGGATTATATCTGATGACCAGCGGCGAATTACCCCCCAATCCGGCGGAGTTGATCGGTTCCAATCGGATGAAGACGCTTATCAAGGCACTGTCCACCCGGTTTGATTTCGTCATCATCGACACGCCGCCAATCTTGCCGGTGACCGATGCCGTCGTGCTTGGGGCGCGAGTAGACAGTGTCTTATTGGTTTCTCGCGCTGGGAGTACCCGGCAAAGCCATTTGAAGCACGCCGCCGGCCGGCTGAAAGAAGTGAATGCCAATGTCGTGGGTGTGATACTCAATCGGCTTAGCAGCCACGGCGGTGGGTATTACCACTACTATAAGGGATATTATGCGTCGGATGATGCCAAGTTGGGGAAGGATGAAGAACTAATGGCCGTGCCCGCGGTTGAATCTGCTCAGACTGACGGCGGCCGAGGCGACCATCTGCGCGGTATCCTGGCCAGAATTATGAGCTGACCGCATTCCTGGTTAAGTGTGGCGGGAGCGGATGGGAGTCGAACCCACCGCCGCCTACTCAGCGTAGCCGGCCACTCATTTTGAAGACGAAGGCATCCACCGGGACACAACCGCTCCCATCGTCAATTGTGGCCGGAAGAAAGGTGCTTGTCAACGCCGGGGGAGCGCATGGAAGGATTCACGGATTGTGCAGAAGGTGAAGTAGGTGGGCTTGTAGCATGGTGGCCCGCTGATTCGTCAGGATGAACTGGACTTGACAGGTCAGGGCCGTTCCGATAGAATCTGCCTACCATTAACAAACAAGGCAATTCCCACTGGCCGGGATAGCTCAGTTGGTAGAGCACTTCACTGAAAATGAAGGTGTCCCCAGTTCGAGTCTGGGTCCTGGCATAGGTTCAGATTCGACCAGTCGGTCAATTCCATGCGGGCGTGGTTCAGTGGTAGAACGTCTCCTTGCCAAGGAGAAGGCCACGGGTTCGAATCCCGTCGCCCGCTCTGGTTCCCAAACGGCAGGCCCCGCGGCCTGCCGTATTGTTTGGCGACGTAGCCAAGCGGTAAGGCAGAGGTCTGCAAAACCTCCATCACCGGTTCGAATCCGGTCGTCGCCTCTACGGTGATATTTTCAACCAAAGCTCTTGCGGTCGCAGGAGCTTTCTTTTTTGGTAAAATCCCGACGCGGTGATTTACTGCGATGAACCCAACTAACGACATGAAACGTCACCTTACAACATTTTGTCTGGTGCGTCGTTATGCCAATTATTGCCCACGAGCATGACTGGAGAACCTGATATGTCCCTTACTGTAATTCCCGATATGCCCTTTCCCGTCGATACCTCACGTTGGGAGGGGTTCCAGGAACGATATGATCGTTTGCTCGGACAACCCCTGACCGAGGACGGGTTGACCGACTGGCTCAAGGAGTGGTCGGAACTGAACCGCTTCGTCGATGAAGTCGGCGCCATCGCCTATATCGGAACCACACTGGACACGACCGATGAGGGCAAGCAGCAAGCTTTTCTCAACTATGTCGAGAAAATGGAGCCGAAGTTTCGGATGGCCGATCAGGCTCTGAAAGAACGACTGCTTGAATTTTCGGCCGCCGGAGACAAACTGGACGGCGACATGCGCGTGCCCATGATGAAGATGCGCAATCAGGCGGCCCTCTTCCGCGAAGCCAATGTGCCGCTCTATACCGAACTCGCCAAGCTGGGCAATGAATATGACAAGACAACCGGCGGATTGGAAGCCGATTGGGAGGGAGAGAAGAAGAACCTCAACCAGCTTAACTCCTTGCTGCTCGATGAGGATCGCGACGTTCGCGAACGGGCCTGGAAGGCTATTATGGGGCTTTGGGCAAGCAAGCGCGAGGAGCTTAACGCCATCTATCGCAAGATGTTGGAGCTTCGAAAGCAGATCTCAGATAACGCCGGATTTCCTGACTATCGGGCTTACACCTTCCGCAGCTCCAACCGGTTTGATTACACCCCTGAGGACTGCTTGCGCTTCCACAAGGCCATCGAAGCTGTGGTCGTGCCCGCGGCCGAACGTATCTATGAGAGCAAGCGGATGAAGCTGGGACTCGATCGCTTGCGGCCGTGGGATGTTTTTGTCGACCCCTCCGGTAAACCACAACTCAAGCCCTACCACGGGCAGGATGAACTGGTCCAGGGAAGCCTGAATATTTTTCAGCATGTTGATCCGGCTCTGGCGCGTCATTTCGCGACAATGGCGGAGGAAAACTTGCTTGACCTGGATACTCGCGCTGGAAAAGCCCTCGGAGGGTATTGCGCCACACTGCCCTGGCGGAAACGCCCGTTCATCTTTATGAATGGTGACGGCAAGCATGACGATGTCCAGACGATGCTCCACGAAGCCGGCCACGCATTTCATGCCTTCGAATGTGGGTCATTGCCCTATATTTGGCAGATGGACGTCCCTCTTGAGTTCTGTGAGGTGGCCTCAATGGGCATGGAGCTTCTCTCTGCTCCTTATTTGGAGCAGGAGTTTGGCGGCTTTTATTCGCCGGAGGAGGCTGCCCGGGCGCGCATCGAGCATTTGAGCGGTGTCATCACCTTCCTGCCTTATATGGCGGTCGTTGATGCCTACCAGCACTGGGTTTACACTCACCCCGATCTGGCAACGGATTCCGCCGCCTGCGACAAGACATGGGGCGACTTGTGGGCGCGCTTCATGCGCGGGATCGACTGGACCGGGTTTGAGGATGAATGCGTCACCGGCTGGCATCGCAAGCTTCATATCTTCCAAATCCCGTTCTACTATATCGAATATGGCATGGCCCAGGTGGGGGCGCTGCAGGTATGGCGTAACGCGCTTCAGGATCAAGCCGCGGCCGTTGCTACCTATCGAAGCGCGCTGAAACTTGGTGGAACACGATCCTTGCCGGAGTTATTTGCCGCCGCGGGGGCTGAATTCCGTTTCGACGAGTCAATGCTCACCGGACTTGTCGCGCTGATCGAGGATACCCTGGCCGAGCTTGAACAAATAGATTGATACAGATGGAATATCGCGACGATCTGGCACCCAGCGCGGCCATGCGCGGCTACCTGGCCGAGATTTATCGGCTCCAGGAGGATTCGCCGACGGTCAGCACCACGAGCCTGGCAGAGCGCCTCAACGTATCCCCGCCGGCCGTCCCCAGGATGCTCAAGCGCTTGCAGAACGCCGGTTACGTGAAACACGTCCCCTATCAAGGGGTGGAACTGACACTTCGCGGCCGCCTGGAGGCCCTGCGCGAGGTGCGTCGCCACCGCATCCTGGAGGTGTTCCTGGTCAACGTGATGGGCTTTGCCTGGCATGAGGTTCACGAACATGCTGAGGGGCTGGGGACAGGCCTGAACGATGCCCTGACCGATCGAATGGCCGAGATGACCGGGTATCCGACCCGTTGTCCGCATGGCGAACCCATCCCCGACCAGGAAGGCCGGTTGCCGGCGATCAACGATATGTGTATCGTCAATCTCGGCGTAGGGCACAAGGGGGCCATCAGCCGCGTTCGCACCCATGAGCCGGAGAAACTGGAGTATATCGCCAGCCTGGGCCTGATACCCGGCACAGAGTTCGAGATAATCGGCCGCGCGCCATTCAATGGCCCCATGCGCCTTAAAGTCGGCCGCGACGAAGTGGTCATCGGTTTTGAATTGATGAAGTCGTTGTGGGTGACGTGAACGTCCGATATTAGCGGGCGGGTTGCGGGGCGTCGGTCAACAGGCGCCACCAGGCCTGCCACGGTCGAGCTTGTAGTGCCGGGTCAGGTGTCGGTGGGGGGATCGGCGTCGGTTCGGGGGTGGCTTCCTGCAGCATCGGCACGATGCGTCGCTCGCCGGGCAAAATCATGCCGGCCTCATTGCGGGCGTAAGAGGCCACGTAATCATCGCTCGCCACATATTCGAGCGTTACCTGCAGCTCAACCTGTCGCGTGCTTTCGTGGTCGATTTGTACCTGGAGAGCTTCCTCTCCCCGGCCGACCAGCCGACCGGACTGAGCCCGGTTGTTCAAATCGATGGAGATGATGATTGCGCCCGCGATGACCATGAAAAAAACGACCTGCGGCAGGTTGAACAGCGGCCGCGAGCGAAATACATTCGAGTCAAATAACTTCCTGGCCATCCCTGAAATCTTATCCGCAAAGACCTGCGCATGCAACCGGGTCTTGGCATACTCAGTCGCCCTAAGGTAGAATGAATCGATGCAATCAACGGCCGCGCCCAATTCGCCAATTGACTTTCTTACGATCGGCCATATCTGTTATGATCTGGTCACCGGCGGCCGCGTGGTCGGTGGGGCCGCGGCATACACGGCGATGACCGCTCAGGCTCTGGGTTGCCGTCCGGCTATCGTGACGAGCGCGGCCTCGGCCGATGATTGGGCGGCCGAATTGCCGGGCATTCCCATCCATGTTAGCGACGCCTCAGCCACGACCGTTTTTGAGAACATCTACCTTCCAATGGGTCGCGTCCAGACCATTCATTCCGTCGCCGGGCGGCTGGGGGCGGAGAATATTCCTCCTTCGTGGGCGCAAACGCCACTTGTATTTTTGGGTCCAATCGCCAACGAAATCGATCCGGATATCATTCATTTGTTCGGCAACAGTGTCGTCGGTGTCGGTCCGCAGGGCTGGATGCGTCGATGGGATGATCGAGGACAAGTGTATGCCGTCGATTGGCGGGACGCGGGCGCTATTCTGCCGCTGGCGTCGGTCACATTTATCAGTCGCGAAGATCTGAGCAATCCCGCGCTTATCGAGGAGTATGCCCAACAGGCAAATTGTCTGGTCGTCACAGATGGCCGCAGGGGGTGTCGCGTCTACTTCCGTGGCGAGGTGCGATCCTTCCCCGCGCCGGAAGTTGCCGCGGTCGATACCACCGGTGCGGGGGACATCTTTGCCGCGGCCTACCTGGTGCGACTTCATCAGACCGAGGGAGACCCTTGGGAAGCGGCCGTGTTTGCCAATCAGGTGGCTTCGCGTTCGGTCACGTGCTTTGGCCTGGAGGCCAAGGCCAAGGCCATCCGTCACCTGATGACCGAAGGCTTATATCAAGAGCAGGTTGGGGCGGAGGAAGCCCGTTAAAGATGGCGCGAATCTATGCCATAGCGAACCAGAAGGGCGGGGTGGGCAAGACGACAACCGTCGTCAATCTATGCGCATACCTCGCCGGCAGCGGCCGCCGCGTCCTGATGGTCGATCTCGATCCCCAGGCTAACGCGACCTCAGCCCTGGGCTATGACAAGAGCGAGATGGAGCCATCCACCTATCATCTGTTACTGGAGCAATCTCCGGCTTCTGCGGTGCGGCTTCGCCATGAAGAATACAAGATCGATCTGTTACCCTCCCATCCATCTCTGGCCGGAGCGGAGATCGAACTAGTCCATGCCATAGGCCGTGAATATCGGCTGCAACGGGCCTTGCAGGAACTCGATGCTGAATACGACTACATTTTGATCGATAGCCCCCCAAGTCTGGGCCTGTTGACTCTAAACTCCCTGACCGCGGCCCGCGACGGGATTCTCATCCCGGTTCAGTGTGAGTATCTGCCGCTGGAGGGGCTGAGCCAGTTGACCAAGACCATCCACCTTGTTCAGGAATATCTCAATCCGTCGCTCCACATTCGCGGCGTCATGATGACCATGTACGACAGTCGCACCAATTTGAGCCGGCAAGTCGTCGAAGAGGTTCGCCGGCACTTTCCCAATAAGGTGTTTCGGACGATCATCCCGCGCAATATCCGGCTGAGCGAGGCTCCCAGCTTCGGCCGCCCGATAAACTACTACGCGCCTCATTCTCCCGGCGCCGTAGCCTACAAGCTGCTGACGATGGAGTTGCTCAATGGCGATCGCCGTAACGGAGGAGGTGAGCATGCCGGCTAAACGACAGGCTCTCGGCCGCGGGCTGGATGCCCTGTTTTCCCCATCGGGCGAGCGGCCGTCTCGCGAGGAGGGAGTGCGCTCCGTCCCCGTTGGACAGATCATGGCCAATCCCCACCAGCCCCGCTCATCGTTTGATGAGGAAAAGCTGGCCGACCTGGCGGCGTCGATCAAGGTTCACGGCCTCATCCAACCGCTTATTGTCACCGAGACCGTCGAAGGTTACGTGCTGATCGCCGGCGAACGACGGTGGCGCGCGGCCCAACTCGCCGGATTGGAGCAAGTGCCGGTGATCGTTAAAGAGACGACGCCGCAAAGTATGCTGGAGCTGGCGCTCATCGAAAATATTCAGCGCGCCGACCTGAACGCGCTCGAGGAGGCCAACGCCTACCGTCAGCTCATCGATGAGTTCGGCCTGAGGCAGGAGGATGTGGCCGAGCGCGTCGGCAAGGCGCGTTCGACCGTTGCCAATCTGGTGCGCTTGCTGACGCTTCCGGAGAGCGTGCAAGCCGCGGTCGTTGACGGCCGCCTGGGAGGAGCCCATGCCCGGGCCTTGCTGCCGTTGCCCGCGCCCGAGATGCAGATCGCGGCGATGAATCAGGTGATTAAACTGGGGCTGAGCGTGCGCCAGACGGAGCTATTGGTGACCAATCTGATGGCTGAGAAGCGGCCGCCTCCCAAACAACGTGGTCAGTTGCCGCCGGAGTTGATGGAATTGCAAGGCCGTTTCGAGTCCGCACTTGGCACGCGGGTCAACATCGAGAAAGGCGCCAAAGGCGGCCGTGTCGTCATACATTTCTATTCCGATGACGATCTGGACGCGCTATTCGATGCCATCGTGGGGGAGTAGGTTGCGCTTATCGTCCGCTTCGCATAACCCACCGCTATTTCTTCGCCAATAGTTCTTCCAACTCCCGAACGCGCGCTCGTGCCGTAGCATAACGATCAAGCAAATCCAGAGCGCCGTCTTCGGTGGAGGTGGCCTTCTGATAATACCAGACCATCAGTCCGGTCAGCGCCGCGATGAGGAAGCCGATCATGAGGGTTGAGCGATGAACTTGAATCATGCCGATATTATATCAGCCTCGTTCGGTGTTGTCCCCGGTTCCTCACGTTTGATCTAATCCGCTATAATCATGAGCCACCCGACGGCCGAATGTATCGCCGTTTCAAATCCTTATCCTGAGTGAGGGAACCCTGTTTTCCGCAAGAGATCGTTTCCCGTCCCGCCCCATTGAATATCTGCGCTATTTGCCCGGCATCATCCTCGGCGTATTTCTGGCGCGAGTATTGGGTGAGCAGACAGGGATTCCCGGCATATGGGCGGCCGTCGCCCTTAGCGTCCTGTTTGGGGTAGTGGGAGGACGAGCGCTGGCCCGGTGGTCGTTAGCCGAAACGTGGCCCGGGCTCATTCCGGCAGCCTATATCCTTCATCCGGAGCCGGACTTGCTGCTGGCGTTACCCATCGCCGCCATTAGCCTCGTTGCCGGGTGGATGCAATGGCGCTCAATGCGCGCCCGACCGCAGGTTGCAGGTCGTGGGAGAACTCTCTTGCCCCCCGCACTCGCCGGGGTGGCCGCGTTTGCTCTCTATGTCGCCACTCTCGCCCCGGACGTGCTGGCGGCCGACAGCGGCGAGCTGCAAACGGTGGCTGCCCAGCTTGGCGTGGCCCATCCCCCCGGCTTCCCCCTGTATGTGATGGTGGCTCATCTTTTCACGCGCGCACTGCCGTTTGTGTCGGCCGCCTATGCTGTGAATCTGTTTTCGGCTGTCACCAGCGCAATCGCGATCGGCCTCGTTTATCGATGCGTTAATCTAGTAACTGACCGTCATTTGCCGGCCATTATCGCCTCTTTGGCATTGGCGACAGCCACGACATACTGGTCACAGGCGACGACCGCCAACGTTCGCAGTCTGACGGGTTTATTTGCCGCGCTCATATTTCTGACCTTGATTCATTATCGGGGTGCGGTTGCGAATCGGGATACAGCCTCTGCCGATCGCTGGCTGATGACGGCCGCCTTGTCGATGGGTTTCGGCCTGACCCATCATATCTCGCTGCTGTTCCTGTTTTTTATCGGGTTGGTGTTTGTCGTCCTGGCTGATCGATCCCTGATTCGTTCCCCGCATCGCCGGCTAAGACCTGTATTAGCCGCTCTATTGGGCTTGTTGCCGTTGCTCTACTTGCCATTGCGAGCGTCGGCCGATGTCCGCGGTGCTTCGCCCGGGCTGGCTACGTGGTCGGGCTTTATCGAGCATGCTCTGGCCGTCGGGTTTCGGGGCGACCTCTTTTACTACCTGGCCCCGGCCGACCTGGGCCAACGTCTGCTCATCATGGGCAATATCCTGACCTTCCAGTTTTCGTTGGTTATTCTGGCCGGGATCGCGATCGGTTCCATCCTGATCCTCCGACGCGACTGGAAGCTTGCTTGCCTGCTGGTTGGGACGTTTGTAGCCTACACACTGGTTGCAGCTACCTACCGCGCCCCCCAGACCGTGGAGTACATGATCCCGGCCTACGTCGCCGCGGCCATCCTGTTGGGCTATGCCGTCGGCTGGTTACCTGAATCGCTCGGCCTGTCCGGTCAGAGACAAAGGATTGCCTCCGGTCTGTTAATCGCGCTGATGCTGGTGGCGGCCATGGGGCAATTGCCCGGCAACCTCTCCGCCTCGGGGGCACGGCACGAGGCGACGGCCGCGCGCGATTACGTCATGCCGTTGCTGGCCGACGCTCCGGAAGGCAGCGTCATCCTGGCCCATTGGCATTGGGCGACTCCCTTGTGGTACCTGCGGGAAATCGAAGGTCTGCGCCCCGACGTCGATGTGCGCTTTATTTTTCCCGAAGGAGAATCCTACGAGGCGACGTGGGAACGACGGACGCGAGAGGCTTTCTCCAAGGGCCGACCGGTGGTCACTACCGGGATTCCACCGACTACGCTGGAGGGCTTGCCCGCGGCCGAGCCGCTCGGTGAGGCGGCCCTCTTCCCGCAGGTCGAACGAACAACGCTCCCGCAGGATTTTACCCCGGCGGATTTGGCGGTTGGCGAGGCGATCGCGATCGCAGGCTATCGCGTTGACCTGCCCACCGGTGGCCTCTCTTCAGGGGATGAGGCAGTGATCAACATCGCCTGGCAGCGGGGTGTAGCGTTTGCAGGTGTCTCGAACCTGTTTGTCCATCTGGTGGGGGCGGATGGAGAGATATATGGGCAGGATGATCGCCCGTCGATCGCCGCCGAAGAAATGACGTTGACCCAGTTTCGGGTGACGCCTCGGCCGGGCATGCCGACGGGCAACTTAACGTTATTCGTCGGCGCGTCGTGGCAAGGCGGGAGTGACCGGGTAGCCCTGACCCAGATAGATATCGTGCCATCGACTTCGGCGCCATTCACGCAAAACCGGGTTGAGCGGCGGCTGTTGGGTTCGCCTACATCAAAGCTGGTCGGATACGACTGGGATCATACCGTCGCCGGCCGTTCCCGCCTGTACCTGCACTGGAGTGAAGGCGGGAGATACACCACCCAAGTGGTGGATGATTCAGCGACCGAGGGGCTGTCGTTCGGGCCTTATCGTGGCCCTTGGGGCGTTCCGATTGAAGACTGGCGCTTTCCTCGCGGCCGCGACGGGGGGCATTACGTCCCGTTGGGCGAGGGGATCGTCTGGACAGGCGAGGTCATGGATGGGTTGAACCTGTCGCCTGGTGAGGCAGTTGTCCTCGATCAGCGATTCCATAGCTCGCGGCCGATCAATCGGGACTACGTCGTCTCCGTCCGTCTCATCGGTCTGGAGCCGGACGGCGTTCATTGGGCGTGGTGGGACTTGCGCGATTGGATTCCGGCCATGGGGGCTATCCCGACGCTGAAATGGGTGGATGGGTCGTTCGTTCGCTCGCCCCATCGAATGACGGTATCCGAATCGGCCGGGTCAAATCAGGCCTTGACCGGCGCGTTGATCCTCTATGACGCCTTCACCAATCGGCAACTGCCCATACTGGATGAACGCCTGACGGCCTTCAACCCGTGGATTTCGTTGGGGCAAGCTTCTGTCAGATAGAGTCGGAAGCGGGGAACTCAAGAGGGGTAGATGGGCCCGCAAGGATTCGAACCTTGAACCAATCGGTTATGAGCCGACCGCTCTGCCGTTGAGCTACAGGCCCTTGGGGAAACGAGAGCGGCAGACGGGATTCGAACCCGTGAAAACAGCTTGGAAGGCTGTTGTGTTACCACTACACCACTGCCGCGAATCACTGTCGGGGCGGCCGGACTCGAACCGGCGGCCTCTCGGTCCCAAACCGAGCGCTCTGCCAAGCTGAGCTACGCCCCGG
>CAZZJN010000042.1:0-21398 GCA_964654505.1 uncultured Ardenticatenaceae bacterium
GTAGCGGGCGTTGGTCTCCTCGGCGGTGCCGAACCCGGCGAACATGCGCATCGTCCACGGCTTGCCGCGGTAGAGCGTCGAGTGGACACTGCGGGTATAGGGGTACTCCCCGGGATTACCGAGGTCCTCCATGTAATCAAGATCGGCCACGTCGAGCGGGGTGTAGAGCCGCCGGATGGGTTCGCCCGAAGTGGTCACAAAGGCATCTTTGCGTTCGGGGGCGCGGGCCAGCGTGTTCTGCAACGTCGTTTCTTCCCAGCGGTCGCGAGCTTCGGCCAGCTCGGCCAGCTTGGCTTTATCATACATTGGCCTTCTCCGGTCGGCAGACTCCTGTCGTCTGCTGATTTGATTCAATAAATCATGAGAAATGTTCCAGATATTATACCCATCCGTGGAAACATGTCAGGTTAGGTCGAATAATGGCTCGAATTTCATCGACCAATCATCAGATAAGCGACGGGCGACCGCCCATTGCGACCGTCGTTCCCTTGGGCTAGACTTCAGCCCAGGATATCCTGCACCATGGAGCAACTCCCCGATCCAGCGACGCTGGAACCCTTCCCCACCCCTCTGCTTGACGCCGCGCCAGACGGGCCGACCGAAGCCACGCCGGATATCGGCGGGGAAAATCACGGGATCGTCCGCGCCGCGGCCGTTCTGGCTGCGGGCAACGTCGCCAGCCGTGTGCTGGGTCTGGCGCGCGAGATGGTCAAGGCCAACCTGTTTGGCACATCGCCGCTTCTGGCCGCGTTCCAGGCCGCCGCTTACGTGCCGACCAGCCTGTTCGATCTCATCATCGGCGGCATGGTGAACTCGTCGCTCGTACCCGTCTTCAGCGACTACGCCGACAAGAGCAAGCGGGACGAGTTGTGGCAGGTGCTGAGCATGGTGCTCAGCGCGGCCACCGTCGTCCTGCTCATCGTCGTCGCCATCGTGGAGCTTCTGGCCCCCCAGGTCGCCTGGCTGGTCGGCGCGGCCAACTTCGCTGAGGCCGATCTGTCCGCCTTTAGCGTGTCGCTCATCCGCATGACGACGCCGGCGGTGCTATTCCTGGGCATCGCCAGCATTCTGACCGGCGCGCTCTATGCGCTCAAGCGATTCACGATACCGGCGTTCATCGGCGCGGCCTTCAACGGCACGATCGTCGTCGTGGCCCTGCTCAACCCGGGTGAGATTCGCAGTCTGGTCTGGGGTCTTTTGCTCGGCTCATTGCTCCAGGTTTTGCTCCAGCTGCCGGCGTTGCGCGACGCCCGGCTGCGATGGACGCTCAACCTTCGCCATCCGGCCATCCGGCGCATCATTAAGCTCTATATCCCCATTCTGGCCGGGTTGGTCGTCAACCAGCTGGCCATCATGCTCAGCTACAACCTGGCCATCCGCACCGGCGACCAAAGCCTCAATTACATGAACTACGCGACGACCCTCTACCAGTTCCCGCTGGGGTTGGTCGTCACCGCATTGTCGATCGCCACACTGCCGACCCTCTCGCAGCAGGCAAGCGATCTGAACTTGTTCAAGCAAACGCTGGGAGACGGCTTGCGGCTGGTGCTGGCTCTCATTTTGCCGGCAACGACGGGGCTATTCGCGCTGGCGCCGTTTATCATCGGCCTGCTCTTCGAACATGGCCGCTTTATCTCCGCCGATACGGCTACGACCGCGCTGGTGTTGCGGGTCTATCTGGTGGGCATGCCCTTCGCCGCGGCCGACCAAATGCTGGTCTTCGCCTCCTATGCGCGGAAGGACACCTGGCGGCCGGCGCTGGTCGGTTTCATCAGCATCATCATCTATTCGATCACGGCCCTGGCGCTCCTGCGGCCGCTCGGACTGCTAAGCCTGATGGTGGCCGACGCCGTCAAACACATCGTCCACATGACGATCATGCTGTGGGTGTTGCGGCGACAGTTGAACGGCCTGGCGGGGAATCCGGTGTTGCGCAGCACAGCCAAGTCGCTGGTCGCCGCCGTCCTGACCGGCCTGGCGGCCGCGTGGGCGGCCCAATCGATCGCCGGTCAGACCACAACGCCGGTTGTCGCTCATCTCTTGCCGGTCATCGCCGGAGGGCTGGCCGGGGCGTTAGCCTACACCGCATCGGTCTTCGCGCTCAATATCACCGAGACTCGCGCGTTGCCGCGGTTGCTCCTGCGGCGAGGCTCATAAAATCAAGCTAGGGCGACTTTGTCTGTGACTCGGCCGATTTGAGCGTTGAAACCTCGTCCACGATCTCGCCTTCGATCAGCTTGATATCCGGCGCGAAGTCGACGTCGGTCGCCGTCCCTTCGACAATTTTACCCGTGTCCTCTCCGCGCATCTGGGCCATATAGCGCGCGACGACCTGCGGCGGGGCCATCTCGATGAACACCTTGGCCCCAATCAGCAACAAAGTGATGTCATCCAACTGGCCCAGCACCGGAACGACATCGGCGATGATATCGAGCGGAAACAAGGCATACAAAATGCCGATAAACGGGACAACCTTCAGATAGATGGGAACTTCCCTGTCCTTGATGAGGTAGAAAACAAGCCGGATCTGCTGCCAGACCTCTTGCAGAAAACTGGTGTCTTTCAGTTTCTCGGTGACGGAATCATCGTTATGTGCCACTTCACTCAACCCGCCCGCTGACGCAGGGCATTGCCGAAATTTTATTCATTCTTCATATTATTATACGTGATAGTGCCGCCAAGGTCGCAAGGGGAATTAAAGTTACCTAACCGGGCGGTTGCCTGGGAAAGGGCAAAGGCATACAATCAGCCGCCGATGATACTGGTAATCCTGAAACTGCTGGTTGTTCTGATTTTTCTGGTCATGTTCATCCGCCGGCCGTCAGTGGTGTGGGGGATTGGACTGCTGACCGTGACCACGGCCGTTCTGCTCGACACCCTCCTGGGCACGTTCAACAGGGAAGAGCTGCTGGCCGATCTGGGCTTTTTCTTCTATGTGATTAGCGGCGTGCTACTGGCCGGGGCCGCGACCTGGTTTTGGGGCGTGATTCGGCCGATGTTGCCAGGCGGGACGCTCCTGCCGGCGGGACAACTCGCGCCGACAACGCCTGTCGCCCACAGCCCGAACATTTCCCCCGCCTCCAAATCACCGTCAACCCTCACCCCCAAGGTACCCCCGCCGCTGCCGCCCGGTCACGTCGATGATTACGAGCAAGCCGGCTACGACAGACAAATGCTCTTTGAAGAAATTCGCGGCCGCTTCAGCCGCGAGGACCTGAGCGATTTGATGTTCGATCTGGAAGTGAATGAACTGGACGTGACGACCGCGGGCCAGACGACAGACGAACTGATCGTCCGGATAATGGACGCGGCCGATCGCGACGGCAAGGCTTCGATCGTCGGACTGGCGGTGGAGCGCATCCTGACCCCACCCCCCCCCAAGCACCTGCCGCGCCTGGCCAAGCTGACCGAGGAGTCGCCGCGCACCGTCATTCGCCATTATTTGCTGGCTCATTACAACGCCGAACAGCTTGAAGAACTGGCGACGCGTCTCAACGTGGATTGGGAACAACTGGAAGGAACGGACAAAAAAGCCAGGACTCGCGCCTTCCTGTCGTACCTGTATCGACGCGGCCGCATTAGCGACTTGCTGGCGGCCATGCGCGCGGGGACGACCGGCAAGACCGCGGGGTGAGCGTCGCCGACCATCTCCCTCCTGCCCGGTTCACGCTTCCTTCACCCCATCTATACGAATTTTCAACCCTGCACCCCACCTGTAGCCCCAATCCCGATTACCCTCCCATATATAACCCTGTCCTGAAACCATCTTCTTCGAGATAAGGGTCATTTTGCCGATCCTGAATATTTTTACCTAAAGGGTCTGGACAATTCGATCCGCATGCGGGATACTACAACAAAAGGGGCTTCGGCTCCTCTGGCGTTCGTACCTTAAAATTCCAGATTGGTTCTTCACATATTCGGCCCTGTGCGCTATACTATGGGCTGTCGTGGGAAAAAGTGGGGCAATGTGGGACGGATCGACACATTATACCTGCTTTTTTCAGTTAAAATGGAGCAATCAGAACAATTGTTCTAATTTTTTAGTGTTATGTTTTTAGGCGAGTATCGACACACGATTGACGACAAGGGTCGATTGACCATCCCGGCCAAGTACCGAGCGTTTTTGGCCGCCGGAATGGTGATCACCCGTGGACTCGATCGCAACCTGATGGCCTTTTCGCTCGAGGGGTTTGAAGAACTGGCTGCTCGGGTGAAAAACCTGCCGTGGGGAGACCCCAGCGCGCGCGAGTTCCGGCGTCGCGTCTTCTCCGGCGCGGTCGATCTTGTGCCGGATCGTCAGGGTCGCGTCTTGCTGCCGCCCTATCTACGCGAATTTGCGGGTATCGAAGCCGATGTAGTCATCACCGGTATGATGGACCATATGGAGATCTGGAATAGCGGAGCCTGGACGCCGGTTCGCGAAGCGGCCGAAGATGACGAACAACATTGGGAGAATCTGGGCATCTAGCCCGCCCAATGGATCCTCTTGGGGCATGCCCGCCGGGTGACCGGTCGCCCCCAGGTGATTATTCGATGGAAGAGAAATGGAGATCGATGAACAGCCGGCCGATTATGGCCACACTCCCGTCCTGTTACGGGAAGTCATGGCTCTTCTGGACCCACATCCCGGAGGCTTGTTCATCGACGGCACGCTCGGCGCGGGCGGTCATGCTCATGCCATCCTGGAGGCCATCGCGCCCGACGGCCGTTTGCTCGGCTTCGACCGCGACCCGGAAGCCCTGGCCTTTGCCGGACGGCGTCTCACATCGTTCGGCGGTCGTTTCAAGCCGGTGGTGGGCAGCTATGGCGACATGGCAACCGTTGCTCCGGCGTTGGGCTTTCATGAAGTCAATGGCGTGCTGCTCGACCTGGGACTTTCATCCCGTCAGCTGGAAAACAGCGAACGCGGCTTTTCCTTTCTAAAGGAAGGCCCGCTTGATATGCGGTTCGATCCTCGACGGGGAGAATCGGCCGCCGATTTGATTAACAACTTAAGCGCGGAAGAGCTGGCCGATATTTTTCGGCGTTATGGCGAAGAAACGCAAAGCCGGCACATCGCCCGGCTCATCGTCGCCAACCGTCCCATCGGGACAACGACCGAACTGGCCGGCCTGATCGCCGGCGGAAGCAGGCGACACGATCGATCGGGGCGACACCCGGCGACGAAAGTCTTTCAGGCGCTGCGGATCGCCATCAACGATGAGCTGGGCGAGGTCGATCGCGGCCTGCATGGCGCGATCGAGTTGCTGCGACCGGGAGGCCGCCTGGCAGTGATTAGTTTTCACTCGCTGGAAGACAGGCTGGTAAAACAGTTCTTCCGCAATCTGGCTCGCGATTGCATTTGTCCGCCGGAGCAACCGGTCTGCACATGCGGCGCGCGAGCCGCGGTGCGATTGATAACGCGCAAGGCCGTCAAGGCTACCGCAGAGGAGATCGCGGCAAACCCGCGAAGCCGGAGCGCCCGTTTACGGGTTGTGTCGAAGGTGGGATCGTAGAATAACGTGGCTTACAAGATGATGGCTGCACCGGAAGAAAAACCGCGTCCACGACAAGCACGAGAGTTGGCTCGGCGTTTGGGTTTGCTCACTCAAGCCCAGACGGCCGCGGGTTGGGGCGTCGCCATCATTCTCGCGGCCCTATTGGGGGCGATCTACCTCAATCAAGCCAGCTCCATTGCGGCCATCGGTCGTCGCGTTCAGCGCGAGCAGGCCAAATTGGACGAACTCAAGCTGGAAAACGCCGATCTGGAACGCCAAATTGCCGAAGCTCAAACCCTGGATCGATTGCATACCGAGGCGCAACGTCTGGGTTTTGTCCCCTCCACACCGGCCGATATCGACTATGTCGTCATTCCGAATTATCCGATGGAGAATGCGCCCGAGCCTGAGGCGAGCTCTGTCCCCGAACCTCTGCCCGCTCCTCCGGAGACGATTTGGGAAGCGTTCACTCTGGCCATTCGGGATCTGGGGATTGGTCTTACCCGTGGAGAGGCAGATGAATAACAGCCAATTGAAACGCATGTGGCTCATCGCCATTGGTCTCGGCCTCGCCGGGCTGGTCATCGCCGGCCGTCTGTTCACTGTTCAGGCTTTCCAAAGAGAGGACCTCCTCAATATCATCATCGACGCAGTACCAGTGACGGACCAACCGGAGCGTGGCATCATCTACGATCGAAACGGAGCGATCCTGGCCGTCGACCGGTGGGACTATCGCGTGGCCGTATCGCCCAGCGTTCTTAGCGATCCGGAGGTGCTGGCCGATTCGCTCGCACCGATCCTCCAGATTCCCCGCAGCCAGTTGCTCTATGATATGGAATCTTCTGATCCATACGTCGTTCTTGACCGGGATGTCTCGGCCGAAACGGCCGACGCTATCCGCGAGGTGAAGTATGGCGATGAGGTGCAACTGGAACCCCTGCCCCGTCGCTTCTATCCTCAGGATAGCCTGATGTGCCATGTGCTCGGTTTTGTGAACTATGACAATCAGGGCAGCGCGGGCGTCGAAGGCTATTATCAGGATCGGCTGGCGGGCGAGGCCGTCACCGAGTCCGTGTTTATCTCGCCGCTCGCGGAGCAAAAAACTGTCATCGCGCGCGAAGGCTCCGACCTGGTCTTAACTATTGATCGCAGTGTTCAGTATTTGGTCGAGCAACATCTGAAGAAGGCTCTGGCCGAACATGGTGCAGTCAGCGGATCCATCATCGTCATGAACCCCGAGACCGGCGCGATCCTGGCCATGGCTGCCGAGCCATGCTACTCCCCCAATAAATTCTATGAATTGTCGGAAGGGGAGGATTCCAACCCACTGGTCAGCGAGCTGTTTGAGCCGGGATCGGTCATGAAGCTGATCACGATGGCCGCGGCACTCGACTCAGGGACGGTGACCCCCGAGACCACCTACAACGATACCGGGGTCTTCGAAATCGCCGGCAGCGTCATCTATAACTGGGATCGCGGGGCACACGGCACAGTGGATATGACCACGCTCCTGGCCCGCTCTCTAAACGTTGGCGCAGCCACCATCGCCACCTGGATGGGGCCGACAACCTTCTATGATTATTTCTCCCGATTTGGATTCGGAAGCAAAACAAAAGTCGACATCATAGGCGAGGCGCCGGGCCTGATGCCGTTGCCGGGAAGCGGGGATTGGCAGGAAGCGTTCATCGCCACCAACTCCTATGGGCAGGCGCTGGCCGTCACACCGCTGCAAATGATCTCGGCTGTATCGGTTCTGGCCAACAATGGCGTCCGGATGGAGCCGTATCTGGTGCAGGAGATCCGCGATCAGAATGGCATCCAGCGACATGTACCGGAAGGTGTGCGGGTCATCAGCGAGACAACGGCGGCGCAAATGACAGCCATGGCGACCATCGCCGTGAATCAGGAAGTCCAGGAAGCGCTCGTCGATGGCTACACCATAGCCGGCAAGACAGGCACAGCGCAGATAGCCGAGGCGTTTGGCTATCATCCAACCGACGTTATCGGCACCTTCGTGGGCTGGCTGCCCACAGAGGATCCGAAGATCATCGTCTACGTTAAGCTGGATCGGCCGCAGAGCGCGCCTTGGGGTTCCATGACGGCCGCGCCGGTGTTCTCTGACCTTGTGAAAGAACTGGTTGTCCTGCTCGATATCCCTCCCGATGCAGTTCGCCTGCAAGCGAGCAACCACATCGGAGGCGGCGGTTAAAGAACCACCATGCAACCTTACGGGCCTACTCTAGGGCATATTTTAGAGGCGCTGACGGATTATCGGCCGACCGACAAGGACCCGGCCGTTTCCACTTTTGTGGTGGACAGCCGCGAGGCGATTCCCGGCAGCGTCTTTGTCGCCTTCCGGGGCGAATCGGTCGATGGTCATGACTACGTCGCCGATGCCTTCAGCCGCGGAGCAAGCGTCGCTCTGGTGGAACGCCCTGTCACTATCATGTCCATGAACGATGTGCCGACGATCGATGCTCGCTCAGGCGCGACCGGAACCCCCAATGTCGGGGTAACACTCGCTACCCCGGTAGTGATCCTCGTCGAGGATACAATGAGCGCCCTGCAACAGATCGCTCGCGTCTGGCGGGCACGGTTCAATACGCGCCTCATCGCCATCACCGGCAGCGTGGGCAAAACCTCGACCAAGGAACTTGCCGCCGCCGTGCTCTCGCAACGGTATCGGACGTTGAAGTCCGAGGGGAATCAAAATAATGAAATCGGCTTGCCGCTGACGCTGATGAATCTGCGGCCCGATCATGAGCGAGCAGTGGTCGAAATGGGCATGTATGCCCTGGGCGAGATCGCTCTGCTGTGTGATATCGCCCGCCCGTCCGTCGGAGTCATGACGATGATCGGCCCGGCCCATCTGGAGCGCCTGGGTTCGATGGAAGCCATCGTGGCCGCCAAGCGCGAGCTGGTGGCGGCGCTGCCCGATGACGGGGTAGCAATCCTGAACATGGACGATCCGCGAGTGATGGGGATGGCCGATTTTACCAAAGCGCGCCTCTTCACCTACGGTCTGGATCATGGCGCGGACCTCTGGGCCGACGACATCGATTCGATGGGACTGGATGGCATCAGCTTCAGATTACATTATGAAGGCGAGAGTCTCAACGTGCGTGTGCCGCTGATCGGCCGCCACAGCGTCCACACCGCCCTGCGTGCCGCGGCTGTGGGATTGGTCGAAGGGCTGCAATGGGAGGAGATCATCGCCGGCATGGGCGCGATGTCGTCCCAGTTGCGACTGGTGGTCATCCCCGGCCCGCATGGCTCGCTGCTCATCGATGACACCTACAACTCCAGCCCCGACTCGGCGCTGGCGGCCCTCAACCTGCTGGCCGATCTGGACGGCCGCCGCATCGCCGTGCTGGGCGATATGCTGGAGTTGGGTGATGCCGAATACCAGGCCCACCGGGTTGTCGGACGACGAGCAGCCGATGTGGCCGACACGCTCATCACGGTAGGCTCTCGCGCCCGGACGATCGGCCTTGAGGCGATTGAGGTGGGGTTACCATCCGACCGCGTGCATAGGGTCGACGACGCCCCGGAAGCCGTGCCTGTGCTGGAAGAACTCATTCAACCCGGGGACGTGGTTTTGATCAAAGGCTCGCTGGGAATGAGGATGGATCGGATTGTGAATGCTCTGGGGAGGCTGGACTGATGGGACTGGCTCTCACGCTGGCCGGCGCCACCTTCCTGATGGCGGTTATCTGGGGAGGCCCGCTGATTGAAATTATGCGGCGCCTCCGCTTGGGCAAGCAAATTCGCATTGACGGACCGGCTACCCACGCCACCAAAATGGGTACGCCGGGGATGGGAGGAATCTTAATCATTGGTTGGACATTGGTGATCAGTTTGTTGGTGAATGTTGTGCAGCTGGTGCAAGCGCTGGAAACGGCCGAAAGCGTGGTTATTCCCCTGGGCGTCATGGTAGCCTACTCTATCCTCGGAGGTATCGACGACTACCAGGGGTTCCGCCTCAGACCAGGCGAAGGCATGCGGGCGCGGGTCAAGCTCTGGATACAACTCACCATCTCTCTGATCGCCGCCATCCTGTTGTACTGGGTGGTGAACGACGGGCACGGCTGGGTAGCCGTGCCTACGGTCCGCGTCCTGCTGGATATCGGCATCCTGTACATCCCGATAGCCGTCTTCATCATCACGGCGTCCGCCAACGCCGTGAATCTGACGGACGGGCTGGATGGGCTGGCCGGGTTGATAGCCGCCACGGCCTTCATCGCCTATGGCATCATCGCCTACCTGCAAGATCAGCAATTCCTGGTCCTCTTCAGCTTCATCATCATTGGAGCGACCTTTGGATTTCTCTGGTACAACGCAAAACCGGCGCAGATGTTCATGGGCGATGTAGGCTCGCAGGCGTTGGGCGCCGCGTTGGGCGTGATGGCCCTGATGACCAACCAATGGTTGATTTTTCCGATTATCCTGGCTATTCCGGTGGCCACGGAGCTATCCACAACGCTGCAAGTGCTCTACTTCAGGGCCACCGGCGGCAAACGACTGTTCAAGATGGCTCCGCTCCACCACCATTTTGAATTAATCGGTTGGAGCGAAACACAGATCGTCCAGCGATGGTGGCTCATCGCCATGCTGTCGGCGATGATCGGCATTGCGCTGGCATTGGTCTAGGGAACATTATGGAACCTTCATCCGGCGATCCGTTATTCGGCAAGCGACTCGTCATACTCGGTATGGCCCGGCAGGGGACTGCCCTGGCGCGCTTTGCCGTGGGCGCGGGCGCCAGCGTGACGCTGACGGACATGCGCCCGGCCGAGGCGCTCCAGGATACCCTGGCCTCACTGGCCGATCTACCGGCGTCCGATTCGGGAGCCCCCGGCCTGCGCTATGTGCTGGGCGGCCATCCAGTCTCGCTACTCGATGAATGCGACCTGCTGGCCCTCAGCGGTGGGGTAGCGACCGACTCGCCCCTGGTCATTGAAGCGCGCCGGCGCGGAATCCCGCTGACAAACGACTCAATCGAGTTCATGCACCGCACCCCTGCCCTGGTCGTGGGCATCACCGGCTCGGCCGGCAAGACGACGACCACCGCGCTGGTGGGCCAAATGGGTCATAAATCCGACCGCATGACATGGGTCGGCGGCAACATCGGCCGCCCGCTGATCGCCGATCTGCCGCTGATAGGGTCCGGCGATCTGGTGGTGCAGGAGCTGTCGAGCTTCCAGCTGGAATTGTGGGATCAATGCAGTCCGCCCATCGCCACCATTCTGAACATCACGCCCAACCACCTGGATCGGCACAAGTCGATGGCCCACTACATCGAGGCCAAGGGCAATATCCTGCGCTTCCAGAAACCGGGCGATGTCGCCGTGCTCTCGGCCGATGATCCGGGCTCGCTGGAGATGATCCACATGGTGCGCGGCCGTTTGCGGTTGTTTAGCGCGCGCGAAGAGGTCACTGATGGCGCATTCGTCCATGACGGACATATCTGGCTAAGCGACGGAAGTGATGCGCGGCCGCTCTGCCGCGTGAACGAAAGCCATCTAATCGGGCCGCACAACGTGCTCAATGTGCTGGCGGCCGTCACCCTGGCCGACTCGGCCGGTATACCGCACGAGGCCATCGTCCAGGGTATTCGGTTTTTCGACGGCGTGCCCCACCGACTGGAGATGGTTCGCAAGTTCGACGGCGTTCAGTATATCAACGATTCCATCGCCACCGCGCCCGAGCGGGCGTTGGCGGCCCTGGCAGCCTTCGATGAACCGATCATCCTGCTGGCCGGCGGCCGCGACAAGGACATGATTTGGGATGAATGGGCGCGTCAGGTCGGCCGCCGGGTGAAACATGTCGTCCTCTTCGGCGAGTTGGCCCCGTTGCTGGCCGCTCGGCTGGGAAACGGCACGCCGTTCACCCAGGTCGAGACGATGGCCGAGGCCGTGGCGATGGCCCAGGCTGAGGCGGCCGCGGGTGATGTGGTGCTGTTATCGCCCGGCGGCACCAGTTTCGATGCTTATTCCGATTTTGTTGAGAGAGGCGAGCATTTCCGGCATTTGGTTCGGGAGATGGAATAAGGCAAGGAGATTCAAATGGCAACGATCAATGTCGTCAAAAAACGGGGAAATACCATCCTGGCGGGGCGCAATAAGCTTGCGTTTGATTATTGGCTGTTGCTGATCGCCGCCGCCCTGCTCGCCATTGGCTTTCTCATGGTCTATAGCACAACATTCGACCTGGGAGACCGCTTTCAGCAGAACTCCGTCTACTATCTGAGCCGTCAGGTAGTCGCAATGATGCTGGGTATAGGCATCATCGTGGTTCTGATGCAATTCGACTATCATGTCCTTCGCTATCGACATGTATCGGTGGTACTTCTTGTGATCACCTTATTGATTCTGTTTGGGATGATCATTTTCGGGAAGGATGACGCATATGGCGCGGTGCGAACGCTTTCTGGAGGGTCCTATCAGCCATCGGAACTGGCCAAGCTGGTGGCCATCCTCTATGTAGCCGATTGGCTGGACTCGAAAGGAGATCGCATCAAGACGATCAATTATGGGCTGATTCCCTTCTCCTTTATCACCGGTTTACTGTTTGCCCTGATCGTGGCTCAACCGGCGCTGAGCGCGGCGATCCTGATCGCCGGGATCTGCTTCACGCTCTTTTTCGTAGCGGGCGCCGATTTAAAACAGGTTTTGGTCGCCGGCGCTCTGGCCCTGGTTGTATTCTTCATCATGACTCTCTATTTATCCCATGCCTCCCAGAGAGTTGATGACTACATGATGGGGCTTCGTGACCCCCTTCAGGCGAGCTATCAGGTGAAACATGCACTCGCCGCACTGGCCAACGGGGGTCTAATCGGCGTTGGAATTGGACAAGGCGGCCAAAAATTCGGCCCCCTGCCTCTGGCCCACACGGACGGCGTATTCGCCATCGTCGGCGAAGAGATGGGGTTGGTCGGCACGCTCGGCGTCGTGGCCCTGTTTGGCTTGCTGACCTGGCGCGGGCTGCTGGTGGCCACCCGGGCGCGCGACACCTACGGGGCTTTGCTGGCCGTCGGGGTAACCGCATGGATCGCCTATCAGGCCTTGATCAACGTGGCCGTTATCACGGCCGTCATGCCGTTCACCGGCATGCCGATGCCGTTTCTCAGCTATGGCGGTTCATCCATGCTGATGACTCTGGTCGGCATCGGGATATTGTTGAACGTCTCGCGCGATGCGGCTAACGGCCGTCGCGTGAGCCGACCGCAGCCCGGAGCAGGTTGAGATCGACCGGCAGACAGGCTATGCGAGTATTGATTTGCGCCGGCGGAACCGGCGGCGGCATTTACCCGGCGCTGGCGGCGGCGACAGAGTTGCAAGCGCTGGGTGTTGAGAAGAGCGATATATTGTGGATCGGTACAAAGGGTGAGATGGAAGAGACATTGGTGACGCGAGCGGGATTGCAACTGGAGACCATCGCCGGCGGGCCAATCGCCGGGGTGTCCGTTGCCACGCGCGCGCGCAACCTCGCCAAACTGGCGCGAGGCTATCGGGCAGCATCGAACAGCATCGGTCGTTTTCGGCCGAATGTCATGTTCATGACCGGCGGCTACGTGGCCGCGCCGGTCTCTCTTGCCGCGCGTCGCCACAAGGTGCCCATCGTCATCTATCTGCCCGACGTTGAGCCGGGCAGTTCCATCCGACTGGCCATCCCGATGGCGCGCCGGATCGCCTGCACGACCGACGGCTCGCGACAGTTCGTGCCCGCGGAAAAGATGGTCGTCACCGGCTATCCGGTCCGCCCCGATATTCGCGCCGCGGGATCGTTGTCGAAAGCCGAGGCGCTGACTCATTTCGACCTGAAGCCGGGGCGGCCGACCCTGTTTGTCTTCGGCGGCAGCCGAGGCGCACGCAACATCAACCGCGCGCTCATGGGAGCGCTGCCGGACCTGCTCCAAGAGGCTCAGATCATCCACGTCAGTGGCATGCTCACCTGGCCGGAAGTGGAGGCCAACGCCGCCACGCTGCCGGCCGAGTTGCGCGCCTGGTATCGGCCGGTCCCCTATCTGCATGAGGAAATGGGGGCTGCGTTCCGGGCGGCCGACCTGACTTTGGCGCGCGCCGGGGCCAGCATGATGGGCGAGTGCCCGGCCTTTGGCTTGCCGTCGATTCTGGTGCCCCTGACCTTCGCCTGGCGCTACCAGAAGGTGAACGCCGATTATTTGACGGAGCGTGGCGCGGCCGTGCAACTGGTCGACGAGACATTGGCCGAGTCGCTGCTGCCCACCGTCCGGGAGTTGCTGTTTAATCCGGAAAGGTTGAGCCGGATGGCCGCCGCGGCCAAGACGCTCGACAGGCCAAACGCCGCGGCCGATCTGGCCCAGGTCATCCTGGCCGAATCTACACCCTCGCCGCGAGGATATTCATCCCCCGCACATGAGGAGGCATCATGTTAAGTTTAACCGCCGCCTTCTGGATCATGATTTTGCTGTTTGCCTTTGTGGGCATGATGCGTGGATGGACCAAGGAAGTGGTCGCCACTTCTTCCTGCATCCTGGCCTTGTTCATGATCAACCAGTTCATGAGCGCGGCCTTCAAGTTCGCCGGCTGGGCCCCGGACGTGGTACACCCCCCGGAGGTACGGCGCTATCAATTCTATATCATGGCGGCTATTCTGCTGACGATCGCCTTTTTCGGCTATCAAGGCCCGACGCTGGCCAACAGTCGAGTTGGCGGCAGGCTAACACGACGGGATAACCTGCAGGATCGCGTGCTTGGCTTCCTGGTTGGCGGACTCAACGGCTGGTTTGTTGTCGGATCGATTTGGGCATTCCTGGAGTATCATCTCAGAGCGGCCAGCGAGTGGGTCCGATATACCCCGGACGTACCTTATCCTTTCAACCCGGTTCATATTATCCGTCCCGCGCCGGAATTGGCGGCCATCATCGATAATTTACCGATCCCGATTCTGACCCAATCGCCGCTTATTTTGCCGCTCCTGTTGGCTGTCGTTTTCCTGTTCATCCTGGTCGTCCTGTTGTAGACATTTATGTTGTCATTGGAGGAGGTAAAAGTGAGCACAAGACTCACACCCGGAATGCACATCCACATCGTGGGCATCGGCGGAGCCGGCATGTCGGCTATCGCGCGCGTGCTGCTGGGGCGTGGCTTCCGGGTATCCGGCTCCGACATGCAAAGCAATGAGCAAACCTCGGCGCTGGCAACGGCCGGCGTGACGGTTTACCGGGGACACGCGGCCGAGCACATCACCGGGGCCGACCTGGTGGTCATTTCCTCGGCCGTACCCGGCACCAATCCGGAGTGGTCGGCGGCTCTGGCTCAGGGACTGCCGGTGCTGAAACGCGCCGACCTGTTGGGCGAATTGATGGCCGGCACGATCGGCATCGCCGTCGCCGGTTCGCACGGAAAGACGACCACAACGGGCATGATCGCCCATGTGATGATCGAAGCAGGGCTTGACCCGACAGTGATCCTGGGCGGCACTTTGCCGGAACTGGGCGGCAACGGCCGTTTCGGCGAGGGGCCTTACTTTGTCATCGAGGCCGATGAATACGATCACATGTTCCTTGGCTTGCGGCCGGAACTGGCGATCATCACTAACGTGGAGCACGACCACCCCGACCTGTTCAAGACGGCCGCCGCCTATCGCGATGCCTTCCGCCGATTCGCCGAACTGCTGCCGTCAAGCGGGCGACTGATTATTTGCATCGACGACCCCGGCGCGGCCGAGCTATTGCAGGAGATTTCTGCGGGCAGGATGGAGATCACCACCTACGGGCTGGATGAATCAGCGGCGGAAGACCGACCCAATGTGCGCGCGCTCGACATCCGGCCAAACCAGATGGGCGGCAGCGATTTCATCGTTGAGGTCGAGGGCCAGACGATCGGTCTGGCACGCCTGCGGCTTCCGGGGCTTCACAACGTGCGCAACGCGCTGGCCGCCATCATCGTCTCGCTGGACCTGGAGCTGGATTTCGGGCAGACTTGCCGGTCGTTGGCCGGGTTCGGCGGGGTGCAACGCCGGTTCCAGGTGGTCGGGGAAGAGGGCGGTGTGACGGTCATCGACGATTATGCCCACCACCCGACCGAGATCAAGGCCACGCTGGCGGCCGCGCGTCAGCGCTACCCGGGTCGGCGGCTGTGGGCGGTGTGGCAACCGCACACCTTCAGCCGCACGCGACTCATGCTGAAGGAGTTTGCCGGCAGCTTTGCCCTGGCCGATCGGGTCATCGCCCTGGACATTTACGGCAGCCGCGAGGCGGCCGATCCGGGCATCACCACGGCGGCCGTCGTGGATCAGATGGGGCATCCCCACGCGATTCATATTCCGGGGCGACGCGAGGCGGCCGATTATATGCTGGAGCGTCTGCATCCCGACGACATCATCCTGACGCTTGGCGCGGGTGACGGCGACGAAGTGGGCCGCTGGATTTTGGAAGGATTGCAACAACAAGGGATAAAGAGATAAACAGGCACATGAAACTCATGACGACTGTCCAAACGGTTGAGCGGTTGCGCCAGATATTCGGCAACCAGTTACAGGTGAACGAATCATTGTCGCGCCACACCACCGCCCGCGTCGGCGGCCCGGCCGAGCTGTTTCTGACCGTCACATCGGCCGATCAGCTCCTGACGGCCGCGGAGATGGCCTATAACGCCGGGGTGTCCTATTTCGTACTTGGTGGCGGCTCCAATATTCTCGTCGCCGACTCGGGCATCAGCGGACTGGTCATCATGAACCGCGCGCGCAAGGTGAGCTTTCGCCACAGCGGCGCGGGCGTCGTTTGCACGGTCGAATCCGGTATGAATCTGTCATCGCTGGCTCGCCAATGTATCAGTCGGGGCCTGGGCGGCTTGGAGTGGGCCGTGGGCATACCGGGGACCGTCGGCGGGGCGGTGGTGGGCAATGCCGGGGCGCATGGCTCCGACATCGACGGCCAATTCCTGGCCGCGACCGTCTGGGAACCGGGCTTCGGCCTGCGCGTCTATAACCGCGAAGATATGAAGTACGGCTACCGGGACAGCGTGCTGAAGCGCGATCCGAATTTGGGCCGGGCGCGTCGGGTCGTTCTGTCGGCCGAACTGCGCCTGAAGCCGGAGCCGGCGGACGTCCTGTCGGCTCGCGCCGAAGGGTTCAACGCCCATCGCAAGGAGCGGCAACCCGGCGGAGCCAGCACGGGTTCGATGTTCAAGAACCCGGAAAACTATTATGCCGGGTATCTGATCGATACCGCCGGCCTCAAGGGATTTCAGGTCGGCGACGCGTCGATCTCGGAGAAGCACGCCAACTTCTTCATGACCGGAGGGCAGGCGACGGCCGAGGATGTTCGGTCGCTCATCGCCGAGGCCTGGAACAGCGTCCGCGAGCAGTTCGGCATCGAGATGGAACTGGAAGTCGAGTTAGTAGGTGATTGGTCTTTTGAATAGTCAGAACGGTATGTCAGGCAGAAAGACGGGCAAGATCCGCGTGGGGGTCATCTTCGGCGGCCGCTCGGGCGAGCACGAAGTGTCGCTTCGTTCGGCGCGCTCGGTGATGGCGGCGCTCGATCCGACCCGCTACGAGGTCGTGCCCATCGGCATCGGCAAGGACGGCCGCTGGTTTGCCGGAGACGCCGACGCCCTGACAGCGGGTACGGTCGCGGCCCAACCGGCCACGTTGCTGCCCGAACCGGGTGACGCGACACTCATGGCCGTGGGCCACGCCGGCGAGGGCGCGACGCCATCCAGCCTGTCGGCCATCACCGCGCTGGACGTCGTGTTTCCCGTCCTGCATGGCCCCTACGGCGAGGACGGCACCGTGCAGGGTCTGCTGGAGCTGGCCGGCGTGCCCTATGTGGGTGCGGGCGTCGTCGGTTCGGCCGTGGGCATGGACAAGGCCATCTTCAAGCAAGTGATGACGGCCGGCGGCATCCCGATTTTGCCCTGGGTGCTGTGCACGCACCGGCAGTGGCAGCGCGAGCCAGAGGCGGTCATCGCGGCGGTCGAGGCGGCCTTCCCCTTCCCCGTCTTCACCAAACCGGCCAACCTCGGCTCCAGCGTCGGCATCAGCAAATGCAACGACCGCGACCAGTTGCGCGCCGGTCTGGATGAGGCGGCACGGTTCGACCGGCGACTGGTCATCGAGCAGGGCATCGACCACGCCCGCGAGCTGGAAGTGTCGGTCATGGGCAATGACGAGCCGGTGGCCAGCGTCGTCGGCGAGATCCGGCCGCGACGCGAGTTCTACGATTACGTGGCCAAGTATATGGCCGAGCCGGATTCGGACGATGAGTCGGAGCTGATCATCCCGGCCAAGCTGACGGCCGACCAGTCCGACACCATCCGCGAGTTGGCGGTGCGGGCCTACAAGGCCATCGACTGCGCCGGGTTGGGTCGTGTCGACCTGCTGCTGGACGAAAAGTCGGGCCGGATCTATCTGAATGAGATCAACACGATCCCCGGCTTCACGAACATCTCCATGTACCCGAAGCTGTGGGAGGCGACGGGCATCGGCTACAGCGAATTGCTGGATCGGCTGATCGACCTGGCGCTGGAACGCCATCGGGAAAAAGGCGAGCTGGAAAGAACCATCGATATCAACGCCCTGAAGTCGGGCGAGGAAAGGGTAGCGCGATGAAATCGCCCATGAGCGAGCGTAAGGACGACTCCAAGCCAAAACTGCGCAAACAGCCGCAAATGCGCCGTGTCCAGTCGGCGACAACCGCCCCGATGGGCGATCTGTCGATGCCCAGGACGGCCGCCAAGCGCAAACGTCGCAACAGCACGCAGCGCATCCGGCGGCCGCTGGCCGGGGCGACGGCGGTGTTGCTCAACGCCCGCTGGGTCAGCCTGGCCATCGTCGCCCTTGCGGCCTACGCCCTGTATATCATCGGCAGCGACGAGCGCTTCTATCTCAATTACATCCCGGTTGAGGGCGCTTCCACCCTCGACATCAACGAAGTCGTCGCCGCCAGCGGGCTGGCCGGGCGTCACATTTTCGCGGCCGACCCGCAGGAAGCGGCCGACCACATCCACGAAGTACAGGGCGTGGTGACGGCCACCGTCACCCTCTACTGGCCCAACGACGTGCTGATTCGCGTCAGCGAGAAGCCGCCGCTGGCCACCTGGCAAGAGGGCGACCTGTCCTACTGGATCGACGCCGACGGACAACTGTCCAAGGCGCGGTCGGATACCATCGGCCTGCTGAGCATCATCTCCGATATACCGGTGGCCAAGGCGCCGGTCGTCACGGTCGCTGATAAAAAGGCGGCCGAGGAAGAGGCGGCCGCCGATGCCGAGGATACCGCGGCCGAAGAGTTAGGCCCGGGCAGCCAGGCAGCTTTTGTGCCCCGGGAAGTGCTGGCCGGCGCGCTGCAATTGCGGGAGTTGCGGCCCAATATCGACAAGCTGCATTACAAGCCGGCCGATGGGCTGGGTTATCA
Organism: uncultured Ardenticatenaceae bacterium; assembly: GCA_964654505.1. Classification (GTDB taxonomy): domain Bacteria; phylum Chloroflexota; class Anaerolineae; order Promineifilales; family Promineifilaceae; genus Promineifilum. The sequence goes on from CAZZJN010000042.1 coordinate 18,880, forward strand.
GGACGGTCGTGGCTGGATGGCCTACTTCGGCACCGGGCGCGACATGCATCAGAAGTTGGTGGTTTACGAGACGATCGTGGCGGAATTGTTGGCCCAGGGCGTGCATCCGGCTTATATCAGCGTGGCCAATCAGTACAAGCCTTATTATCGGCTTAATCCGTAGACCGGGAGTGTAGGGTGCTATGGAAGAGATAGTTTTTGGAATCGACATCGGTACGACAAAAATATGTGCCCTGGTGGGCGAGGTGCGCAACCGGGAGTTGCGGATCATCGGCATGGGCATGCAGCCTTCGGCCGGGATGCACAAGGGGATGATCAACGATGTCCCGTCGGCCTCGGTCGCGCTGGCCGGGGCGGTGGAGGCGGCCGAGCAGACCTCCGGCTACCAGCTCTCGCAAGCGCTGGTCAGCGTCGCCGGCGAGCATATCGGCTCGACCAACAACCGCGGCCTGGTGGCGCTCAGCCGCAACGACGCGGGCGTCACGGCGCTGGATATCGATCGCGCCCTGGAGACGGCGCAGGCCATCGCCATCCCCACCAACCGCGAGATCGTCCATATCATCCCGCGGCACTACACCATCGACGACCACGTGGGCATTCGCCAGCCGTTGGGGATGCACGGCTACCGGCTGGAGGTCGAGGCCCATATCGTGACGGCGGCATCGTCGGCGATACAAAACCTGCGCCATTGCACCGGCAAGGTGGGAATCAGCTCGGAGGAGATGGTGTTGAACGCCCTGGCCTCGGGCGAGGCCGTGCTGGAACCGGCCGAGCGCGAGATGGGCGTGCTGATCGCCGACATCGGCGGCGGCACGACCGATCTGGCTCTCTACAAGCAGGGCACGGTGTGGCATACGCGGGTGATCCCCATCGGCGGCTATCACATCACCAACGACATCGCCATCGGCCTGCGCGCGCCCTATGACGCGGCCGAAAAGGTCAAGATTCAGTACGGCGATTGCCGCCCATCCGACATCGACCCGGAATTCGTGTTCACGGTCGAGCCGTTCGGCGGTGAGAAGATTCAGGTCGGCCGGCAGGACCTGGCCCGGGTGATCGAGGCGCGCGTGGAGGAGATCTTCCACCTGATCCTCAAGGACATCCAGCAATCGGGCTATGACGAATACCTCCCGGCGGGCATCGTCCTCACGGGCGGCACCGCCCTGCTGCGCGGCATCACCCATGTGGCCGAGCGCGTGCTCAACGTGCCCGCCCGCGTGGCCACGCCGAAGAATCTGGTCGGGATGGTGGATTCATTGCACAGCCCGGCCTTCGCCACCAGCGTGGGCCTGCTGCGGTGGGGCAGCACGGAGCACCACCGGTATCGCGCTCAGAGCCAGCCCTCCGGCCTGTGGGGGCGGCGAATGAGCAGTATACTCAGGACCTTACTGCCGGGTTAGCGGCGAGCAAGCAGCGCGCCCGGCAGATGTCAAACCAGTTTTATTGGTAGTTATTCAAGTAAGAGGGGTTAAGAGATATGAACGCGGACTATAGAGGTAGAGATGCACAGAGAATGCCGGCTACCGAAGGCTCGGCCCTGATCCGGGTCGTCGGCGTCGGCGGCGGCGGCAGCAATGCCGTGAACCGGATGATCAACGAGAACATCGCCGGCGTCGAATTTCTGGCCGTGAATACCGACCAGCAAGCGCTGTTGGGCAGCAATGCCCCCATCCGCATCGCCATCGGCGAGCGGACCACGCGCGGGCTGGGTTCGGGCGGCGACCCGGAGACGGGCGCGCGCGCGGCCGAGGAGTCGATCGAGGAGCTGCGGCAATCGCTGCAAGGGTCGGACATGGTCTTCGTGACCGCGGGCATGGGTGGCGGCACCGGCACCGGCGGCACGCCCATTGTGGCCCGTGCCGCGCGCGAAGCCGGGGCGCTGACCATCGGCGTCGTCACCCGGCCGTTCAGCTTCGAAGGTTCGCAGAGGGCGCGCTCGGCCGAGGCGGGCATCGAGCAACTCAAGGAGCATGTCGACACGCTGATCGTCATCCCGAACGACCGGCTGCTGGAAACGGCCGACAAGCGCGTGTCGCTGCTCGACTCGTTCAAGATGGCCGACGACATCCTGCGCCAGGGCATCCAGGGTATCAGCGAGTTGATCACCGTGCCCGGTCTCATCAACCTGGACTTCGCCGACGTCAAGACGATCATGTCGATGGGCGGCGCGGCCCTGATGGCCGTGGGCGAGGCGACGGGCGACGAACGCGCGCGCGACGCCGCCACCTCGGCGCTGTCCAGCCGCCTGCTGGATATCTCCATCGACGGCGCGCGCGGCATCCTGTTCAACGTGACCGGCGGCCCGGACATGACGCTGTACGAGATCAATCAGGCGGCGGCGATCATCCGCGAGACGGCCCATCCCGACGTCAACCTGATCTTCGGCGCGGTCATCGACGAGAAGATGACCAACAAGCTGCGCGTCACGGTCATCGCCACCGGTTTCGAGCACACCACGCCGATGCGCCAGATGTCGCAGGCGATGGGTTCGTCGTCGGCGCGCATGATGCCCAACCGGC
>CAZZJN010000043.1:0-21397 GCA_964654505.1 uncultured Ardenticatenaceae bacterium
GCCCAGCCGGTCATGCCCCCCTTCTCGCGATGGCGGTCCATGTAGCGCGGCACATATTGGCGGAACTGCTCCACGTAATAGGCTTGCTCCGGCCGCGGGCCGACCAGGCTCATCTCACCTAACAGTACGTTGATGAGATTGGGTAGCTCGTCAACCTCCAGCCGGCGCAACAACGTGCCCAGCCGGGTCTGCCGGGGATCATTTTTCACCGTCCAGCCGGGGCCGTCTTTCTCGGCATCGGTGCGCATGGAGCGGAACTTGATCATCATAAACTCGCGGCCGTCCAGACCCATGCGCGGCTGGACAAAAAAGACCGGGCCGGGCGACTCCACTTTGATCGCCAACGCCGTCAGGAACATCAGCGGGGAGAGTGCGACCAGTCCGACGGCCGATCCCAGGAAATCGATCAGTCGCTTCATCGTCAGCAGATATCCGCGCAAGGCGTAATCGCGCACCGACAGCAGCGGCAGCCCGCCCAGGTCTTCGATGCCCGCGGTGGTGGTGATGTACTGGAACAGGTCGGGGAATACCTTGATGGTGACGCGGCCGCGCTCGCAATAGGAGATGACGTGCAGCGTCTCGCGATGCCCCTTTTCGGGGATGGCCACGATGACTTCATCCAGCCGATATTGGGTGATTAGGTCCGGCAGATCTTCCGGGCGGCCGAGGATGGGCACGCCGAGGATCTCGCTCTCGTCGCCATTGTCGTTGATGATGCCCACCAGGTCGTAGCCCAGATCGGGCGACCAGACGATGCGCTGCAGGATCATCCGCGCGGTGTCGCCCGTGCCGACGAGGATAACCCGGTCCTTGCCGATACCGCGGTCCTGTAACCATTTGCGCACCCCATTGACGACGAGGCGGCCGAGGATCAACAGGATGACGGTCAATATCCAGTTGTAGACGAGCATCGTGCGCGGATAATCGGCGATGGCCCGATTGGTGCGCAGGAAGATGGTCGTCAGAGCGACGGCCAGCAGGATACCTATCGAGACGCTGATAAAGACATAAAGGGTCTGATCGATACGTGAAACGGCTCGCGGCACGTAATATTGCCGGTTGAGAAACAACACGCCGACGATGCTGAAAGCCTGCGCCAGAAACATGGGCCAATAATCGACCAGCGGTAACTGATTCGCCAGCGGATCGGGCCATTCATAGGTTACGCGCAGTTGATAGGCCAGCACAAAGGCGATCCCGATCAGCAGGAAGTCGGCGATCACCTGGATGACGGTGAAAAGCGTGCGCACACGTTGAGTTGACATAACTTAATATTCTTCCACCGGCAAGGCGGTCTTGACCTGCTCCACATGTCGCAGGATGGACTCCGCGCCGCTGATCGCCGTGTCGCCCTGCGTGCCCAGCATGGCGGCCAACTCGCGAATACGGCCGCTTCGGTCCAGACTGGCGACATGGGTCGTCGTGCGACCATCAGCCACAGCCTTGCTCACGTGGAAATGGGCGTCACCATAGCCCGCCAACTGCGGCAAATGGGTGACGACCACGACCTGATGATTGGCCTCGGCCGCCAGGCTCCATAACTTTCGGCCGACGATATCGCCCACGCGGCCGCCGATGCCCTGGTCGATCTCGTCGAAGATCAACGTCGGAGCGCGGTCGACCTGAGCCAGCGCCGTCTTCAGAGCCAGCATCAGGCGCGCCGTCTCGCCACCACTGGCCACCCGCGCCATCGGCTTGAGCGGCTCTCCGGGATTGGCTGAGATGAGAAACTCGACCTGATCAATGCCGGTCTGGTCAAACGCGAGCCGTTGCTCGTCGCCATCGACGGTCACATAGCAGCCGTCGGCGTCGGGCTGGGTCTGGAAATCGACGCCGAATAGTGCGCCTTCCATCTTGAGGTCGGCCAGGTGTAACTCGACGGCCGCCGACAGTTGCCCGGCCGCTGCCCGACGCTTTTCCGACAGGGAGGCCGCCATTCGTCCGATCTTCCGCAGGTAACTCTCCTCCTCGGATTCGAGTTCGGCCGTGCGTACTTCGCTGTTTTCCAGCGTCTTCATCTCCGCCTCGGCCCGTTCCGCGGCCTCAAGCAAACCAGCGATTCCGGTTTCGCCATACTTGCGCTTGAGATCGCTGACAAGCTCCAGCCGCGCCTCGACGCCATTGAGCCTCTGCTGGTCATACTCCAGGGAATCGAGGTAATCGCGCAGTTCCGCGGCCGTCTCACTGAGTTGGAAATTCAATCCCTGCAAAGCGGCCAGAGACTCCTGCCGGGTTTCGTCGAGCTTGGCCAATTGAGCCATGGCGTGCTCCACGCGGCCCAGCAAGTCGACGACGGACGGCCGCTCCTCGTCGGCGGCCAGCAACAAATCGACGGCCTCCCCGGCGAAGCGACCCAGCTGCTCGGCGTTAGCCAGTCTCACGCGCTCAATCCGCAGAGTATCTTCCTCGTCGGGTCGCAACGCGGCGGCCGTGATCTCCTCGACCTTGAAACGCAGCATCTCCAGCCGCTGGGCCATGTCGCGGCGACTGCGGTTCAATTCGGCCAGTTCGCGCCGGATGGTGTGGAGGCGTTGAACCTCGGTCGCCAGCTCGCGCCGCTGGGCCTCGAGACCGCCAAAGGCGTCGAGCAACGGCAGGTGGGCGCGCGGCTTCAGCAAGGACAGGTGCTCCCCCTGGCCGTGAATATCGATGAGCGGGTCGGCCACCTGCCGCAAGATCGAGAGACTGACCGCGCGGCCGTTCACCCGGCAGATGTTGCGGCCGTTGGCGCGGGCTTCGCGGGCCAGCACGATGTATTCGCCGTCGTCGCCGGATGATCCGTCCGGCTCGTTCAGCCCCTCGGCCTCCAGAATGGGATGCAATATTTCGCGCAGCGCCGAATCGAGCCGGAAGGTGGTCTCGACATAGGCCTCGTCGCTGCCGGCGCGCACGGCCGTGGTATCGGCCCGGCCGCCCAACACCAGCATGACGGCATCGAGGATGATGGATTTGCCGGCCCCTGTCTCGCCGGTCAGAACGTTGAAACCGGGGTCGAGATGGAGGCGCAGGTCTTCGATAATGGCGAAATTGCGGATGTACAATTCCGAAAGCATAGCGTTTCCGATATTAGCGCATTTGCCAATAGGCCGCACCGCCGGCGATGAAAAGATAGATGCCCGGTCCCAGAAGCGATAGCAACCCGCCGATATTTCCGGTCAGAACGGCCAGTAAAAGCGGCAAGGCCGGTATGGCCACGCCCAGGATCATCATGGCCACCACCAGGCCCGGCAGATAGCGGCCGCGTCGTCCACCGATGGCGCGCTTTGTGATGCGTCCGATGAAGCTGCCAATCGCCCCGCCGAAGAAAAAAATCAGGATAAAAAACAGGAAGCCACCTCTGAAAAAGTTAACGAGGAGGTATCCCGCCAGCAGGCTGATAGGCAGGGACACCATCACGGCGATCAGGTAATCGAGCGGCCGGCTGTTGAAGAAGGCATCTTCGGCCTCGCGCCGGCATTCGGGGCAGATATAGCCGACCGGCGTCTTGTTGGCGCAGCTGATGCAGATCGGCCGCTCGCAATTGTAGCAGCGCAAGGACGTGGCCCGGTCAGGATGGCGATAGCAGGTTAGCTGATACGCCGCCTCATCCTCATGCGGGTCAGCCGATTCTTCGACTGCCTCCACGAAAGTCGGCGGTTCGGGCTGAGGCGGCTGCTTTTCCAGCTCGGCCGCGGCAAGCGCGGCTTCCACCTCGGGCGGAACGGGGCGGCCGTCGAGAATCGCCAGCCCGGCGATTGCCGGCAGGGAGTCGGGGGCCAGCTCCAGCGAGCGCTCATAGGCCGCGCGCTTCTCCGCCGGGTCGGACACCACCCCGGCCAGCCCCAACCAGGCATCGGCCGTGTCGGGCGCCTCGGCCAGGATCTGCCGGTAGATCGATTCGGCCGCGGCGTTCTTGCCATTTTCCGCGTTGCGGTTGGCTTGCGTCAACAGGGTACGGATTCTCGGATCGTTAAATGCCATTCAAGTCTTCCCAATGATGTCGCCGATTCACGGATTGGTTCTCAATATGGTTCGTAAAATATCAGGTCGCATCCTTGCGCAGATAATCAGGAGCGACTGTCTCGTGCCGGCCCGATATTCAGATGCGGCCAACTGAATCCCAACCGCCCCATCAGGCGACGGTAGAAGTAGCCGGGGCTTTCCACCCGGGCGAAGCTGCACGTGCGCTCGTCCCGAGCGATAATCACCTCATCGCCATCCATCACCGGTGTGCTCTTCTGGCCGTCGGCCGTCAGGAACGCCTCATGCCCCATTTCCACCTGGATGGCGATCCGCGCGTTTTCGTGCAGCACCAGCGAGCGGTTCAGGCTCAGGTGCGCGGCCACGGGCACGATGACCAGGTTCTGCAACTGCGGCGGCATGAGCGGCCCGCCGGCGGCCATGGAATAAGCCGTCGATCCGGTTGGCGTGGACACGATCAGGGCGTCGGCGATATAGGTCGTCACCAGGTCGCCGTCCACCCGCAGATGCAGGTGAATCACGCGCGCCTGTGCCCCGCGGCCGATGACCACCTCATTGAGCGCCGAAAACGGCGCCACCATCTGTCCATCACGCCACAATTCGGCATGAAGCATCAAGCGCCTCTCGATCCAGAACTGCCCGTTCAAAACCCGTTCCAGCTTCTCCGGCCAATCATCCGGCGTCGCCTCGCTCAGAAAGCCCACCCGGCCGACGTTGATGACGAAGATGGGCACGCCGTAGGGAACCGTCCAGCGGGCCGCGCGTAACGTCGAACCATCACCGCCCAGCACGACGACCAGTGACGTACTCGCCAGCCGCCCGTCAACATCTTCGTCGTCTTCGGGCGCGGCCATCCATACGTCGATGTCGCGCGCCACCAGCCAGTCGCGCACCTTCTCGGCCAGTGGCGCGGATTCGGGAATCCGTGGTTGTATGATGATACCAACCGGGTTCATTAGAGGGAGTTCGTTTACTCTACGAGCCATCGACGGCCGCCCATCGATGTTCGTTTATTCCTTATAGTCGCGCTTCCAGCCATGCGGTCACTTGCCCCACCGACACGCGCATCTGTTCCTCGCCTTCGGCCAGCGGCTTCACCGTCACCTCGCCCTGGGCCAGCTCATCGTCGCCGACGATCAGCACGTAACGGGCGCCATGGTGATTGGCCTCGCGCATCTGGCTTTTCATGCTGCGACCGCGACGGGAGAAGGCCAGCCGCGTGCCGATGCCGGCCTGACGCAACTCGAAAGCCAGCTTCACCGCCGCCGGCTTTGTGGCGCCGCCAAAGTGCGCCACCAGCACCGGCAATGGCGCGAGCGGTGGCGGCTCTATCCCCTGCTCTCTCATGCCCAGGATGACGCGCTCGATACCGGCGCCAAAGCCGACGCTTGGCGTGGACGGCCCGCCGATATCCTCGGCCAAACCATCATAACGGCCGCCGCCTAACAAAGCCGCCTGCGCCCCAATGCCTTCCTGCCACACCTCAAAAACGGTCTTGGTGTAGTAGTCGATGCCCCGCACCAGCCGAAAATTGATCGTATACGATTGCCCCAGTGCTTCCAACAGGGCGCGCACGTCAGCGAAATGCTCGCGGCAATCATCACACAGATGATCGATGATATGCGGCGCGTTTGCCAGAAGCTCGTCCATCCCCGGCGCTTTGCTGTCCAGCACGCGAAGGGGGTTTTTGGACAGGCGCGTCTTGTCGATATCGGACAGCCGGCCGAGATGGTTCTCCAGGTAAGCCACCAGCTTTTTGATATAGCCCGGCTTGCAGACCCGGCAGCCGGTGCTGTTGACCTGGAAAGTCAACCCCTTGAAGCCCAGCTCGCGAAAGAGATTCATCGCCACCATCATGACCTCGACGTCGGCCGCGGGGTCATCCTCGCCCATGATCTCGCAATCAAACTGGCTATGCTGGCGCAGGCGGCCGGCCTGGGGCCGCTCGCGCCGGAAGCCGGGGCCGATGGTGTAAAGTTTCACCGGTTGCGGCCAGGAGGCCATGCCGTTCTGAATGTAGGCGCGCACAAGACCGGCGGTAAACTCCGGCCGCAGGGTGATGCTGGAGCCGTCGGCCTCGTCGATTGTGTACATTTCCTTCTGGACGAAGAAATCAGAGCCTTCGCCCACGCCGCGAGAGAACAGCTCCGTGGCCTCGATGATCGGCGTGTCGATCCGCTGGAAACCATAGCGTCGGGCCAAATTCCCGGCCGTGGCGATTACTATATCCCAATAATGACGGTCATCGGACAAGACGTCATGCATGCCGGTTAGCCGCTGGATTTGCTTCGACAAGTTAACCTCCGCGCATGATGACCGGGCCACTGCCGAGTCATCATCAATAATTCATCAGGGTATTATACAGGGAAAAAGGCGGAGGGGCATGGGGCGGATCGGCCGCCGAAAGCTCGAGGTGACCGTTCCGCAATGGTAGCGCTTCAGGCCAGACGATGGTCGCAGGCTGCGCGCACGCCACAGGCGACACAGCGCCGGGGCTCGTTGTGGTCAGGCTCGGGGTCGTTCTCTTCGCGAGTGGCTCGCATATCGTCCAGTAAGTCGAGCAGATCGGCCTCCAGATCGCCGGTGTAATCAATGGCGAAGGCCTGATCCGTGTATTGAAGGATGCCGTAAGGGGGCCGGACACCGTAATTTTCCTCGACCAGCAGGCAATAGGCCGCCAGTTGCAGTACCTGACCATCCCAGGGGGTATCGGGAGCGAGGCTCGATTTGATCTCCACCGGGATGATCGTCCCGTCGTTCTGCTCGACCAGATAGTCAGGCTTGCCGACGAGGCGCAGCCGAGCGGAGTGGAGGACGTTGCTATTGGCGCGCCATGCTCCGGTGTCGGTATAGATGACATCGCCCGCCGGCAGACCGCTCTCCTTTCTCATCTCCCGACCGCGAAACCAGAGAGCGGCCGCAAGGAACAGGAGGAATAGCACCAGTACCAACGGGAAACCGCTCATCATCATGTCATTCATCGTCGTCTTACTCGCCCGCCAATGGGCGTCAGCCGGAAAAAAGCTCGAAGGCGAGGACCGCCACCGCAAAAAACAGCACCAGATAGGCCAGTCGCCGCGCCCAGACTGACTGCTCCACCAGGCGGCCGTGGCGCTGATGATGTTCCATCCCGGCTTGCATCTGGCTCACATGAGCCGAGGTGACGGCGCGCACCCGCCGCAACCACCACCCCCGGCGGCAATAGACATACTCTCCGATCTCGCTGGCTCGTATCCATGAATAGCTCATATGTTCTATTTTACCGATAACAACTACCAAGTCAAGGGGGAACACAGGATTTCCCAAGGCAAAGGAATTTATTATCCCAGTCCTTAATGGTAGCTTGTACGGGCGTACGGGCGGGACAACCGGCGCTAGAGCCTATGGCCGGGCAAGATACGTGGCTCGCCGGTTGTCTCGTCCCTCCGTGGTGAGACAAGACGGCATCTACGGGATTCTGCAAGAGGGGGATCATCAGCCGCCTTGTCCCACCCGTACGGCTATTGGTCTATAAATGAGACGCCGGATTCTTGCCCGGCACTCCGGCAGAGGCGAGCTTCCCGGCTAACAACCCGGGTTATGTCGGCTTATTCGAGGGATGGCGGAGGAATACGGACGGCCGCGTACCGGTTCAGGTACGCGCCAAAGAGAAGGATGATGGCGCTGAAATAGGTCCAGGTCAGGAAGGCGATGATGGCTCCGACCGAACCATAGATCAGGTTGGAACGCGACAGATAAACGGAGACAAAATAGAGGAAGAGGACTTTGGCCAATTGCCAGAATATCCCCGCCAGGATCGCCCCGGGAAGCACCTCTCGCCAATTGATCGTCACATGGGGGATGAAGTAATAGAGCAGGGCGAACAATATGACATTGAGGAATATAGCCCAAAAGCCGTCGGTGAAAGGCCCGATTCCCTGCAGGGCCTCCGGCACCAGATTGTTGAGGATGGCCAGGATCGTCCCTTCGACAGTCGAGGCGAGGAGCAGCACCGTCGTGACCGTCAAAACCATGATGATGGCCAGCGTTCGATGACGCCACACCGACCGGCGGTGATTGATATCCGCGCCCCAAATCCGATCCATCGTGCGCGTGATCACATTGAACACGTTGGACGCCGACCAGATGAGCATGATGGCCGCCACGCCGGTGACCGGCCCGCGGGCGTCAGTGAGATTCTGGAGGTTCTCACCCAGCAGGGATTCCAGCCCCGGCGCGACAAACTCCAGCTCGGCGATGATGCGCGCTTCGGTCAGAATCGGATCAAGCCACTTGGCGGCCAGCGCGAAGACGAAAAGAATTAGCGGAAACAGGGAGAAAAGGGTGTAGTAACCGATCGACGAGGCGACCAGCTGCGACTCCGGCGAAAAAGCGGCTTGCAGGGAGCGCCCCACCAGCCGGCTCCATCGCTGGATGGTCGATGCCCAATCGCTCGGCGCGGGTTGCGGCCGATCGATTGGAACCTCATGTTGGTCTTCCGTCAGATCGCTCATACGTACAGTTCACCTTATCAATCATGCGAGTATAATCCTACCGTCAACATACCTCCAAATCAGAGTGCCGTTTACCCATATAGTTCCACCGCGGTGGATCCGTTTGGGGATCACCGCCGGCCATGTTACCATTCAACCCTTATGATTCGACCTTCATCCTTGCGTGAGTTCCACTGGCTGGTGGCGCCAGAGATGCCACCCCGTCCCTCGCCCGAATCGGGTGGCGATGCCGTCCATCCCGTACTCCGGCAGGTTTTATACAACCGTGGACTAACCCAACCCGCTGAACTCCAATCCTTTCTATCGAACCACTACCTCCAGTCGCGCGATCCGTTCAAACTAACGGACATGGACCAGGCCGTCGGCCGTATCACCCGCGCGCTGCAAGATGGCGAGATGATCGTCGTCTACGGCGACTTCGATGCCGACGGCGTGACTGCCACCGTCCTGCTGACCGAGGCCCTGCGCGATCTGGCCGACGATCGCCGCCTCATCGTGCCCTACATCCCCGATCGAGTCGATGAGGGCTACGGCCTCAATCTGGATGCGCTGACCAGCTTGCGAGAAAAAGGCGCGAACCTGGTCATTAGCGTCGATTGCGGCATCCGTTCGCCCGTCGAAGCCACCCACGCCAAAGCGATTGGGCTGGACATGATCATCACCGATCACCACGGACTGGGACAGGAGCTACCAGCGGCCGTAGCGATCATCAATCCCCGGCGACCGGAATCAGAGTACCCGGAACGCAATCTGGCGGGGGTAGGCATCGCCTACAAGCTGGCCCAGGCCTTGCGTCAATCGATGCCCGATCGGGTTCATCGCGATGAATCCGACTTCCTCGATCTGGTCGCCATCGGCACCGTGGCCGATCTGGCCCCGCTGACCGGGGAGAACCGCAAGCTGGTGGCCGAAGGGCTGGTCGTCCTCAACGAGGTACGCCGGCCGGGCCTGGCCGCCCTGATGAATATCAGCGGCTTGCAGCCGGGGCAACTGACGGCCGAGAACATCGGCTTCGCCATCGGGCCGCGCATCAACGCCGCCGGTCGCCTGGCCCACGCCTATGATGCCGCGCGACTGCTCATCGCCACTAACGCCGCCGGCGCCCAGGAGCAAGCCCATCTGCTGGACGAACTCAATCGCCAACGGCAGACGCTGACCCGCAAGCTGAGCGCCCTGGCCGAAGAACGGATCGATCCGGCCGCGTCGATCATCATCACCGGTGATCCGCAGTTCAAGTCGGGCATCGTGGGGCTGGTGGCCAGTCGCTTGTCCGAACAGACCTATCGCCCGGCGATCGTCATGGAACAAGGCGATGAAGAGAGCCGCGGGTCCTGTCGCTCCATCCCCGAGTTCCACATCACCCAGGCGCTCGACGAGGTAGCCGACCTTCTGGTGCGTCATGGCGGCCACTCCCAGGCGGCGGGATTCACCATCCGCAACGAGAACCTGCCCGAGTTCACGGCGCGCATGACCGAGATCGCCGAAGGCCGGCTTTTCGGCCAGGACCTGCGTCCGGGATTATCCATCGAAGCCACCCTGCCCCTGAGCCAGGTGGACTGGGCGCTGCAAAACAATCTGGAGCAACTGGAGCCGACCGGCTATGGCAACCCGTCGCCGCTGTTGCTCAGTCGGGCGGTGGAGGTCGTCAGCCATCGGCAAGTCGGATCGGATGCCAGCCATTTGCAGCTGTTTCTCACCGATGCTCGCCACGGCGGCCAATCGCGCTACGGAGGCGGGGGCTCACAAGCGGGGCACGCCTTCCCGGCCATCGCCTTCCGACAGGGAGAGTGGGCCGGCATGCTGCCGCGCCACGTCGACATCGTCTATCGGGTCGGCGTCAACCGTTGGCAAGGAAAAACAAACCTCCAACTCGTCATCGAAGACATTCAACCCACGCAAGGTGAGGGTTTAGCACCATGACCATACTCGTGACCGGCGCGGCCGGGTTCATCGGCAGCCACCTGGCCGAACAATTGTGCCGCCGTGGCGACACCGTCATTGGCCTCGACAACTTCAACGATTACTACGATCCCGCCCGCAAGAGGGCCAATGAACGACGGCTGGGCACCTATCCCAATTTCCGCATGGTCGAAGCGGATGTGCGCGACCGCGAGCGCATGTTCCAATTGTTCGCCTCGGAAAAGATAACGGCCGTCGCCCATCTGGCGGCTATGGCCGGCGTCCGCAACGCCATCCTGCATCCCGACGTGTATGTGAACGTCAACCTGAACGGAACACAAAACCTGCTCGACGCGGTTCGCGCCGGCGGCGGTGTCGATAATTTCGTGTTCGCCTCGACCTCATCGGTCTACGGCAATACCGATCGAATCCCTTTTTTGGAGAATGACCCGTGCGACCGGCCGCTGCAGCCTTACGCCGCCGCCAAACGCGCGGCCGAGATTTTGGGCTACAGCTATCACCACCTCTTCGGCTTAAACTTCACCGTCTTGCGGTTTTTCACCGTCTATGGCCCCAATGGCCGCCCCGACATGATGGCCTACCTGTTGGCCGACAGCATCACGAAGGGCAAGGAGATTCCGCTCTACGACAACGGCCAAATGTACCGCGACTGGACCTACGTCGATGATACCGTCAGCGGCATCGTTAGCGCGCTCGACCGACCGCTGGGGTATGAGATCATCAACCTCGGCCGCGGTGAGCCGGTTCTGCTGAAGGATTTCGTCGAGCTCATGGAAAGCATGAGCGGGCGTAAAGCCAATATCGTGTCAATGCCCCGGCTGGCGGCCGATTTCACCCGCAACGAAGCAGACATCTCCAAGGCCCGTCGCCTGCTCGATTACAATCCGATGGTCCCGGTGACCGAAGGCGTGCGGCGCTTCTGGGAATGGTATCAAGCCCATGACGGCGGGCAGAGTGAGTAAGCCCCAGGCTCGGGGCGAATCCGGCTCTGGCGACCGACCCGGATCATCCGCGCTCCCGCCCTTCCACTTCGTCGCCGATTCGGCCACCTGGGCCATCTGCCTGCGCGACCTGCGCTCTGCCTCGCGCCTGGCCATCGACCTGGAGGCCAACAGCATGTACGCCTACCGGGAGCGCATCTGCCTCATCCAGATCTCGACGGAGGCGACCGACTACATCATCGACCCCACCCGGCCGATCGACCTGAGCGGCCTGGGCGAGATCGTCGCTGACCCCGCCGTCGAGAAGGTGTTCCACGCCGCCGAGTATGATCTGATCCTGATGCGCCGCGATCATGGCTGGCGCCTCAACAACCTGTTCGACACGATGTGGGCCGTGCGGATCCTCGGCTATTCCCAGATGGGGCTGGCCAGCCTGCTGGAGAAGTTTTTCGGCGTCCAAACGAGCAAGCGATTCCAGAAGGCCGACTGGTGTCGTCGGCCACTGTCGACGGCCGAATTGGCTTATGCCCAAATGGACACCCACTATCTGTTGCCGCTACGCGACCGGCTGATGGCCGAATTGGAAGCCGGCGGCCACGCCGCGGAAGCGGCCGAGGTATTCCGCGAGCAATCCGACGTGCGGCTGCCCAACAACGGCTTTGACCCGGAAGGGTTCTGGTTCATGAACGGCACATTTGACCTGAGGCCGGAGCAGCAATCGGCCTTGAGAGATCTCTACCTCTTCCGGGACCGCGAGGCCAAACGACGCGATGTTCCGCATTTCAAGATTTTGGGCGACAAAACCTTGCTGGAGTTGGCCGACGGAATGCCGACTCGATACAACGATCTGGCCGCCATCCACGGCATGTCCGAGCGACAAATCCAGCGCTACGGGCGAACCATCGTCGATCTGATCGCCACCGCTCGCCAATCGCCGCCCCCGAAGCCTCCCAAACGCTCGCCGCGGCTGCCGGAACAAACGCTTAATCTCTATGATCGGCTCCATCGCTGGCGGAAAGGGCGAGCGCAGGACCGCGGCGTTGAATCGGACGTCATCACCAGCCGCGACTCCCTGTGGGCCATTGCCCATGCCAACCCGCAGTCGATGGACGAACTCGTCGCCCTCGACACCCTCGGCCCCTGGCGACTCGAAACCTATGGGGAAGATATCTTGCGCCTGCTCAGACAATAACCGATAGGGGTTGGCTCTGCATCAGACGAAAGGAGAGAACAATGGACATCACATTCTACGGCGCGGCCCGCACCGTGACCGGCTCGCGACACTTGCTCGACATCGACGGCTATCGCATCCTGCTCGACTGCGGCCTCTATCAGGGACCGCGCGATGAAAGCAAAGACCGCAACCGTCATCTGCCGTTCGACGCCAGGTCAGTGGATTGTTTAATCCTCTCCCACGCCCATATCGACCATAGCGGTAACATCCCCAACCTCGTCAAGAGCGGCTTCAATGGCGACATCATTTGCACTTTTGCCACGCGAGACCTGTGCAACATCATGCTGCGCGATAGCGCCAAAATTCAGGAAAGCGACATCGAGTATCTGAACAAAAAGCGCCGGCGTGACAACCTCCCACCCCTTGAACCGATCTACACGATGGCCGACGCGCTGGACAGCCTGAAGCTTTTCCTGAGCATCGGCTACGAGCGTCCCTATCGCATCGCACCGGGCATTACCCTGACCTTCCATGATGCCGGCCATGTCCTCGGTTCGGCCATCGTCGCCCTGGATATCGAGGACAAGGCCACCGGCACGCCGACACGCCTTGTCTTCAGCGGCGATCTGGGGCGCGCCAACCGACCGATCCTGAACGACCCCGTGTTCCTCGACCACGCCGATATCCTCATCCTGGAGAGCACCTACGGCAATCGCCAGCACCCGAAAGATCAAGATACGGACCATCTGCTCGAGGACATCATCCGCGACACAGTCAGGCGGGGCGGCAAGGTGATCGTGCCCGCCTTCGCCATTGGCCGAACGCAGGAACTGGTCTACCGGCTGAATAACCTGGTCAACAACGGCGATCTGCCGCCCGACCTGGGGGTCTATGTCGATAGCCCTCTGGCCATCGACGCCACAAGCATCTTCCGGGCGCACCCCGAAGCCTACGATGAGGAGACGGCCGAGGTCATGATGACCGACCGCGATCATGACCCGTTCGGCTTTCGGCTGATGCACTACACCCGCTCCGTGCAGGAATCCAAGGCGCTGAACTTCCTGAAAAATCCGGCGGTCATCATCAGCGCCAGCGGCATGGCCGAGGCCGGGCGCATCCTGCATCACCTGAAGAACAACGTCGAGGACGAGCGCAACACGATCCTGATCACCGGCTTCCAGGCCCCAAATACCCTCGGCCGCCGCATTGTTGAGAGACAAAAGCGAATCAAAATATTCGGCGAGGATTACGATCTGAGGGCGCAGGTAGCCAGTCTGACGGGCATGAGCGGCCACGCCGACCAATCGGAACTACTGGCCTGGGCGGGGCACCTGAAACACCCCCCACGCCAAACCTTCCTCGTTCATGGCGAGCCGGATGCGGCCTTCACGCTGGCCGACAAGTTGCGCGTGGAACTTGGGTTCCAGCAGGTAGACGTGCCCGAATTGGGCCAGCGCTTTACGCTATAACGCCCAGCTCCCGGCCGACTCGGCTGAATGTCTCCAGCGCCATCTCGATGTCGCTGTGGTTGTGGGCGGCCGAGTTCATAACCCGGATGCGCGCCTTGCCTCTGGCCACGGTCGGGAAACCGATGGCCATCGCGAACACGCCTTCCTCGAACAGCCGCCGGCTGAACTGCTGAGCCAGCGACGCCTCGCCCAGCATGACCGGGACAATGGGCGTCTGGCTGAAGCCGGTGTCGAAGCCCATCGCCTGCATCTCCTTGCGAAACAGCCCGGCATTGGACCACAGCCGGTCGATCAGTTCGGTCGATTCGCTCAGGATCGATACCGACTCGATGCAGGCGGCCGTGTCGGGCGCGGTCATGGCGCTGCTGAACAGGAACGGCCGCCCTCGCTGGCGCAGCCAATCGATGATGATGGCCTTGCCCGCCACCAGGCCGCCAACGACGCCAAACGCCTTGCTCAACGTGCCCACCTCAACATCGACGCGGCCGTGCAGACCAAAGTGATCGACGATGCCGCGACCGCCCTCCCCCAACACGCCCTCTCCATGGGCGTCGTCGACCATCAGCATGATGCCGTGCTCTTCAGCCACCTCGGTGATCTTGTCCAACGGGGCGATATCGCCGTCCATGCTGAACACGCCGTCGGTTATGATGAGGCGACGCTTGAAGTCGTCACGGCCGGCGATCTTCGCCCTCAGATCATCGACGTTGTTGTGAGCATAGCGAATCACCTCGGCGCGACTCAGCCGGCAGCCGTCGATGATGCTGGCGTGGTTCAACTCATCAGAAAAGATGAGGTCCCCGGGGCCGACAAGGGCGGGGATGGTCGCCAGGTTGGCGGTAAAGCCGCTCTGAAAAGTGAGGCAAGCCTCGGCGTGTTTGAACTCGGCCAACTTCTGCTCAAGCTGTGTATGGAGCGACATCGTCCCGGCAATGGAACGCACCGCCGCCGGACCCACGCCGAACGCCTCGATCCCTTGCCGGGCGGCCTCGCGGATACGCGGATGGTTGGCCAGGCCGAGATAATTATTGGCGCAAAAATTGAGCAGCCGGCGGCCGTCGATGGTCACCCAGGCATCCATTGGCGATTCAATCGTGCGAATATGATTATAAAGACCGGCGGCCTTCAGATTGTCGATTTCTTCCTGCAGCCAGGCGGTGCGTCCATCTTGCATGATTACTATCTCCCTACAATGCTAACTGATGTCGATTTCGTCCGTCGTTTTCATGCGTTGCCACAGCGATGACGGAGCGGCCGATCCGCTGGATTATTAACTTCGATAATCGGTATCCCAATAAAAGCAGTTGATGGAATCATGGCTTCTCAACCGGCGCAATTGACGATCACCCTCTTTCTTGGGTATACTCCCGTGATTATGAGCAGTAATGGCGTATTACAAGAGCCAGTGCTCATTTTAAACGTGACATACGAACCTATGCACGTTTGCAGCACGAAGCGGGCGCTGGCTCTGGTACTTTCCGGCAAAGCCGAGATCGTCATCAACGGTCGCGGCATGGTTCACAGCGCTGCCGCCGAATTTGAAATCCCCTCGGTCATCAAACTCGGTTATATGGTGCGGCGTCCTCGGCCGCGTATCGCCCTGTCCAAGCGCGAAATCTTGCGGCGCGACGAATACACCTGCCAGTATTGCGGCCGAAAGATGCGCACCCTGACCATCGATCACGTGATCCCCCGGCGGTTTGGCGGCGCGCACACCTGGGAGAACCTGGTGGCGGCATGCTCGCCCTGCAACCGGCGGAAGGGTGGCCATTATGCGGCCGAAGTCGACATGATGCTTCGGCGGCAGCCCTTCGAGCCTAGCCCGTCGGCCGCCTATCGTTTCGGCGGCCTTGTGGAACAACGCCAGGAATGGGCCCAGTTCATCGAAGGCTGGTAGCCGGACCCTCTACCCAAATCGTCGGACCGATTATCTGTTAAGGATCAATGCCGTTGAAGTCGCCCGCTTGCGTGGCAACCGTTCAGCCCTTCACACGGTCGTTCGCGTTTGCCTGCGCGAGGGTGGTGATCTGATCCAGCCCCTGGTCGATCACGTCGCTCAGGCCGATAACCATGCGTTCGTATTCCTCAAGCGGGCCGCCATACGGATCGGCGATGTTGTAGCTATGGCCCAGCATCTCCGTCAGCAAAAAAACCTTATGAGCGTGCCTGGGGAATTCTGCCCGCAAGGCTTCTGCGTGGCCGGTTTCCATCGTCAGCACGAGGTCGGCATCGATCATGTGGCCTTCCTCGACCATTCGGGCGCGGTGATCGGTGATATCGATACCGTCCCGCTGCATCACTTCGATGCTATACCGGGAGGCCCCGCGCGAAACCATGGCCCAGGTTCCGGCCGAACTGACCGTCCAGTCAGCCAACCCACGCTGCCGGAGCCGGTCGCGCAGCAAGGCGGCAGCGACCGGCGACCGGCAGATATTGGCCGTACAAATAATTAGAATATTAGCCATACGCATTTACAAAGTGGCTCTAACCCATTTCGGGCTGGAGCAAGCCGAATGTCCCATCACGACGACGATACAGCACATTGACGGCGTCATCGTTGGCGTTGAAAAACACATAAAAATCATGCCCCAGCAGCTCCATCTGGTCGATGGCTTCTTCCGGTGACATGGGATGGAGGGCGAAACGCTTGTAGCGCACGATGGCTTGCTCTTCGTCCACCCACTCTTCCGCAATCGGCAGCGGCTCGCCCAGGTCCAATTCCTCGCCCTTGCCGCGCACCTTGCGCTTTTTCTTGCCTCGATAGCGCTCGATCTGGCGATAGAGTTTGTCCACGACGGCGTCGATGGCGGCGAACATATCGCTGTTTCGCTCTTCAGCGCGAAGAATCGTGCCGCGCTCGTCACGAATGGTGATCTCCGCCACGTGGCGTTGGACGGCGCTGCGCGTATTCTCCATGGCCAGTTCAACCTGAACGCTGGAGAGATTGGGGAGATAGCGATCCAACCGCGCTGTTTTCTTCTCCACGTAGTCGCGCAAACGTGGGGTCACTTCCATGTTATTTGAGAAGATTTGTAGTTCCATATGGCTACACCTGTTCCTTTGGAAATATCTGGGTGTGATTTGAGTAAGCCCGCCGGCTCAAGTTCGGGCAAGCTGTCGTCATGACCGGATTGCCCTGATTATCCCATGACTAGCCAACCCGCGCCAAACAATACGCGGAAACCGTGGCCGCACCGGCCGCGAGCAACGCCTCGGCCGCGGATCTCATCGTCGCGCCGGTGGTCAGGACATCATCAACCAGCACGATTTGACGACCACGCACGCCCGCGTCCGCCAGAAATGCATTGTGCACGTTCTCATGCCGTTCCTCGGGACCCAGGCCGACTTGCGGCACAGTGTGGCGCGTCCGATGCAGCATGGTTGTGTCGAGGTCGATGTTCAATGCCCGGCCCAATGGCCGCGCCAGCAACTCGGACTGATTATAGCCACGTTGCCGCCGCCGTCGTGGATGCAAGGGGATGGGCAGAATTAAATCAGGCGGGCGCTCCCAGGCGGGCCAGCCGGCGATCATAAACTCGGCCAGCGGCTCGGCCAGCGCAAAATAGCCCTCATACTTGAACCGATGGATAACCTGGCTGAGCGGCTCCAGATAACGCAGTGGCGCGCGCATTTGGATGACCGGAGACGGCTGCCGGCGGCATTCACGGCATAACTGGCCATGGGCGGTAACATCCTGAAATCGGCCGCATCGGGGGCAAATCAGATCGGGCACCACAGCCATGCGGCTCCGGCAATCGAAACACAAAACCTGCCCAACTCGCCGGCACTCGGCGCACACGGGCGGGAATATAACATCCTGCACAAACGCCGGCCATCGGCTTAGGCGAGCATCGGCACGTGTTCGAACTGCGGGATCGATCACTTTGGTAAATTCGTCAGATCGGCCACAATGGCTTCCAGAAGCAGACGTTTCTCTCTACGATTGACGATGATCTCTCGTTCTTCCAGCAAGGTGTCGAGGCGGTCATGGACATAGGGGCGCAGCCGTGAGGGGTGCCGGAGGTCGCTATCCGCTTCGAGCTCCGCGGCAATCTGGCCGCACAGCCTGTTCTTCAATTCCAGAAAGGCATCGCGGGCGCCTTGAACGGGCGAGTCGCGACGAATGCGGATCTCGCGCAATCCATCCGGATCAGATTCGCGATTTTCGTTCGATTCGGCCATCACCTCAATACCCTCTGCCCGAACCTGGCGGAGAACCAACCCACGCCGTCGGCCGCATCAGTTGGTGACAAATTGACGCAGCCACTCGGCGGCATTGTTAAGCCAAATGCCTATGTCCGGCCCCAGCAATGCCAGGACAGCGATGAAAACGACCGCAACCAGGACCATGACGAGCGCGTAATCGATCAATGATCTCTCGTTTTTGCTCCGGAAAAAGCCCATTCTATCCTTCCTCTACAGCGACCGGCCCGAACAGAGCAACGATTAATTAGATGAAGACGAGTCCAGTCGCACCCAACCATGGCGCAGGGCATAGACGGCCGCCTGGGTACGATCTTCAACAGATAATTTACGCAGAACGGCTGTCATATGATTCTTCACAGTCTGCTGGCTGATATCGAGTCTGAGAGCGACTTCTTTGTTGCTGGCGCCGCGGGTCACCATCTCCAGAATCTCCATCTCTCGCGGTGACAATGGGGTGAAGGACTCGACGGATCGGTCGTCTTCAGGAAGATGATAATGCCCCAGCCTTTTCTCCACCCATTGGATGACCTCATCGTAGGTCATAAGTTGCTCGTGGACGACATAGCTGCCGGCGTGGACGGCATAGATCGTTCGCAATAATCCTTCGGGCGGGATATCTTTCGAACAGTAAGCCGTCGCTCCCAGGCGAAGCGCGTGAAAGGCTTGTTCCGCATCGTCATAACCCGTCAGGATGATCACCTTGGTTGCGGGCAACACGCTGAGTATCTGCCGGGTGACTTTCAAGCCGTTGGCGTTAGGCAGATTGACATCCATGAGAATAATCTCGGGCTGGTGCTCCAACGCTTGCTGGACGGCCGTATCGCCATCGGCCGCCTGAGCCACAACATCCAATCCGGGGTCCATCTCCAATACATCGACAAGTCCCTGTCGAAACAGGGGATGGTCGTCGACGATGAGCATCTTAATCGGATTCATGCTGCGGGTTACCTAATATTGGTTATCGAGTATAACACGATCTTGCCCGCCCACCCTATCAACTTCCACACTACAGGCGACGGCATATGAAAGTTCTAAGGTCGCCGAAGTTCACCGGTATGGCCGCTTCCCGCCATCCAAGGCGCTCGATCACCGTGCGCGACAGGCGCCCCAAACCGTCATTCATGCCTCCAAGACGCGAGGCCAGATAGCCCAGGCGCAGATACCGCCCCTGAGCGCCCTGCCAAACGACTTCATAACCATGATCAACCAACATCCGGCTCAGCGTTTGGCCGCTGAAAAAGTAGAGATGCATATCCATCAGCCAAGGCCAGCGAGACCCCATCAGCCGGGCTATCGGGGCGTCGATATCCATCGTATGGGCCACCAGCCAGCCTCCGGGTCGCAAAAGACGGCGCACCTGCTCCAGCTCGGCCGCCGGATCGGTGAGATGCTCGATCACATCCCAAAGCGTGACAACATCAAAGGATTCGGCCGGCAACTGGGTCGATGCCAGCGTGCCGACATGGACATCCAGGCCGCGCCGCCGGGCTTCGGCCGCCGCCCACTGTGACGGCTCGACGCCTTGGGCTTGCCAGCCGGCGGCGTTGGCGACTTCGACAAAGACGCCGATATAGGCCCCCACATCGAGGAGCGATCTTCCGTCAGCCGGGCCGATGATGCGTTCCATATCGCGCAAGTGATGGCGGAACGTCAATTCACGCCCCATGCGCTCTTCCACATACGTCTCATCTTCCACGGCCGTGTAGGCGTCAAGCACTGCCTCGGACGGCCAGCGCGGGTTGGCATAGACTAGCCCACAATGGTTGCACTCCACGATTTGGGCGTGATGTCCATAGCCCGGGTTCGTGCAGCGGAAAGCATCGACACTAAGATCATCACCATCGGCGGTGGCTGGAAACCGCACATGATAATCATCCCGGCCGCATAGATTACAGTTTACTTTTATCATTACCGATATCAGGAGAGTCAGAATTGGCCGATCGGCGCGGATCTCCGCCGCGCAAACGGCACCCAATAAAACCGGAGGCCAGTAATTATCACCACAACCACGTAGGCCTCATAAGACATGAAAGCTATTCCGAACAGCCGGAATTGTAACGAAATGCAAAGAGCCGGTCAAAGCCCGGCAAGCTGTGGAGGAGAGCGGTCACCTGCAAAAGCCTCCGGTAAAAATAAAACCGCCGGCTCGTAGCCGGCGGATCATTGTCATTCAGACGCCTTTTTCGTGGCGTCCCGGCTCCGGCGAGCCGCGATATTCTCCGGCGTCAGCTTGCTCGCGCCGGGAATTCCCGTCTCCAGCCAGTGGCAGGCGGCGTAGTGGCCGCCACCGTAATCCTTCAATACCGGCTCCTCTTGCGAGCACAGATCGAAGGCGATGGGGCAACGGGTGTGGAAGCGGCAACCGGACGGTGGATTCAGCGGGCTAGGCACGTCACCCTCCAGGATGATGCGCTCGCGCCTGACCGTTGGGTCGGGCACTGGGATGGCCGACATCAGCGCCTGGGTGTAGGGATGCAGCGGATCGCCATAGAGAAGGCTGCGCGGAGCCACCTCCACCATCTTGCCCAGATACATGACCCCCACCCGTTCGCTGAAATTCTCGACGACGCTCAGATTATGGGCGATGAACAGGTAAGTCAGGCCGAAGTCGCGCTGCAACCCGTGCAGAATGTTGAGCACCTGCGCCTGGATCGATACGTCGAGGGCCGACACCGGCTCATCACAGACGATAAATTTCGGCCGCAACGCCAGGGCGCGGGCGATACCGATGCGCTGGCGCTGGCCGCCGGAGAATTCATGCGGGTAGCGCCGGGCATGGTCCGCGCGCATGCCGACCCGCGTGAGCATCTCCACGACGATATCGTAACGCTCCTGAGCGCCCAGGTTGGTGTGGACGCGCAGCCCCTCGGAGATACTTTCGCCAACCGGCAACCGCGGGTCCAGCGACGAGTAAGGGTCCTGGAAGATGATCTGCATGTCGGCGCGCATGTTCTTCATCTCGGCCGAGGAGAGCTTGAAGACGTTCTCGCCGTCCACCAGCACCTCGCCCGAAGTGGGTGGGATGAGGCGGAGGATGGTGCGGCCGACGGTCGTCTTGCCGCAGCCGGATTCGCCCACCAGCCCGAAAGTCTCGCCCTCGTTGATGTAAAAAGAGACATCATCGACGGCCTTGACCCACGCCTGTACACGTCGCATCAAACCGGCACGGACGGGAAAATACTTGACCAGGTTATTGACCTCGATCAGCTTCTTGCGCCTCACGGGGGCGTCGCC
>CAZZJN010000044.1:0-20077 GCA_964654505.1 uncultured Ardenticatenaceae bacterium
GGCTGTTGGCACCGACGATTAATGCCCCAAAAATAAACGAGGCCGGAATGGCGCCCAGCGGATTCAGCTTGCCGAACAGAGCGGCGACAATTCCGTTGAAACCGGCCGATCCGGTGAACCCGGCCAGCGAACCGTCAGTAAACATGCGGTGGTGGACGCCAAAGACCTGTATCGCGCCGGCCAGCCCCGCAAAGGCGCCACTCAGCACCAGCGCCAGGACGATGTTGCGCTTGACATTGATACCCGCATAGCGAGACGCATCCGGATTCAGGCCGACGGCCCGGATACGATAGCCGGCGGTCGTACGCCAGAGAAAGATGTAGACCACGAAGGCCAGAATCACGGCGATCAACGCCCCCAGATGCAGCCGGGTGGGAACCAGTCGGGGCAGGTCAAACGCCTGGGCCAGGCGAGCCGTCTGCGGGATGCGCGAGGCCGCCTGAGCCTGAACCGGGTCGATCATGGGGCCACGCAACAGGTAATTCATCCCCTGCACGGCGATGATATTGAGCATGATCGTGCTGAGGATCTCATTGACATTGAAATAAGCTTTCAGGATGCCGGGGATACCTCCCCAGATAGCCCCGCCGATGAAGCCCGCCACCAGGGCCAGGGAAACGATCACGATCCCCGGCGCCTCGGGGAACCACAAGCCAACGAGCGTGCCCAAAATTGCCCCGGCAACCAACTGTCCCTCGCCGCCGATATTGATGACGCCGGCGCGAAAGGCGATGCAGATACCGAGAGCCACCAGGAGGAGCGGCGTGGCGCGGACGATGGTGTCGGCCAGGGCGTTCTTGTTGCCGAACGCGCCGCTTAGCAGGGCACGATAGGCCGCTACCGGGTTGGCGCCCAACAACTGGAGCATGATCGCGCCCACACCCAACGCGGCGAGCGTGGCTATAACCGGCAAGAGCAAGTCAACGAGCCGTGCGAGTCGTGGGTGTTTGCCAAAAAATTCATACATGAGTCACCTTCATCAAATCGCTCGTTATCCCTCGTGGAAGGGTGTTCCCAGGGCCATCGGAGGGGAGATGCGCAGAACGCGACGTAGCGGCCTTCGCCAGCTTTTAGGCATGGCATTGATAAATCGTTCCGTATAATCGCTGCCCACCGCCACCAGGACAAGGATCATGAGGACCCACGGAAGGCTATTGAATGCCACCACGGATACCTGTGGGAAGGCGCGTTGCAACACAGTGGCCAGAGCCTTGGTCGCCCCAAAGAGCAGGGCGCCAAAGGCTCCGCGAATGGGCGACCAACCGCCGAAAATGACGATGGCCAACGCCACCCAGCCCATGCCGCGGATATGGCCGTCGGACCAGCCGATCTTGACATTGAGGGAAAAGGCCGCACCGGCAATGCCCACCAACGCCCCACCGAGGATGGTATATAAGTACCGCTGGCGGTTGACATCGACGCCGCGAGCGAAGGCGGCCGTCGGCCGTTCGCCCGAGCCGCGCAATCGCAAGCCGGGTTGCGTGCGGTTGAGCCACCACCACGTGACCGCAATGAGGGCCATGGCGAAGTAGACGACGATGTCATGATTAAAGAAGATGGGGCCGATGACCGGGATGTCCTTCAATACCGGGATACCGTAGTGGGGCACGATGACGCCGCGCATGCGAGTATAGTTTTGGCCCAGGAAGGCGCTCAGATCGTCGCCCAGCAGGGTGAGCACGAAGCCGATAGCCACCTGGCTCTGCCCCAGTCGAATGCTGCCGAAGGCGATGATCAGAGCGAACAGCGCGCCTATGGCAGCCGCCGCGGCAAACCCAAGCCACACGTTTTGGGTCTTCATCCCGACGACGAAGGCCAGCATGGCGGCCATGAGCATCGTGCCGTCGAGTGACAGATTGACGACGCCGGAGCGCTCGGTCAGGATTTCGCCACAGACAGCGATGATGAGCGGCGAGGCCTGCAGGACAATCGAAGCCAGTACAGCGATCAGTTGGGCGTTGTCCATTAGCTACCTCCCTCCAGATCGCCGGAGAAGGCAGCCGGTGGAGCGCCTCCCGACGGTTCGCCGATCGTCTCCTTAGGCAGGCCGATCCCCAGCTGTCGGGCCGAACCGAACAACAGGACAAACAGAACCATCACCCCGGTCAGGATGCCGCCAAGTGAGGAGTGGAGCTGGGTTCTGAGCTGCAGGGTGATGCTGCCGTTGAGCACGGCCGAAAAGAAGAAAGCGATGAACGGCACCCACAGGATACGATAGCCGGCCAGCATGACGACGAGCAAAGCCAGAAAGCCGATATTGCCGGAAATTTGCTGCCGCAAGCTATCGTACCAGCTTAGCACACGCACGGCGCCGCCCAACCCGGCCAGCGCACCGCAAAACATCATGGCCAATATGGTCTCCCGCTCGCTGGAAACGCCAAGCAGGAAGGATGAGTAGGGGTTCTTGCCCAGCGCTTTCAGCTTGAGCCCCCAGGTCGTGCCGCGCAAGATGGAATAGACGCCGACCACGGCCAGGATGGTCAAAACAAAGGATAACACACTGAAGCGCGATTCCAGCAACCGCGGCAAGAGGGCCGCGGTCTGAAATGGCGCCGTGCCCCGGAATGTGCCGCCTTCGGGGGGTTGCCACGGCCCGGAGATCAGGTAGAGAGAGATAATGATAGCTATGTTATTGAGCGCCACACCGCTAAATATCTCGTTGACTTTGAAGCGAGTCTTAAGCACGCCGGATAATGCCGCCCACAATGCTCCGCCGATCATGGCGGCAGCAAGCTCCATCGGGATGAGCATCCAGGACGGGCCGGTCATCCTCAATGCCACCCAGCTGGCGAATACCGCGCCCATGACGATCTGTCCCTCGACGCCGATATTCCACAATCCGGCGGTGAAGGTGATGACCAGGCCGGCCGAACAGAGCGCCAGAGGAACCCAGAAAGCCATCACGCCAAGGAATTTGTTGCGATCACCAAACGCGCCGGTCCACAAGGCTTGGGCGGACTCGGTGGGGCTGGCGCCGAAAAGCATGAGCAAGACGGCGGTGAATATCAGCGCGCCGACAATCGGCACCACCGGCCAAAAGCGAACGAGCCAGGCTCGATCGTCATTCTGTGCCTCGGTCATACCTGTCCTCCTATAAGATGGCCAAGTTCGTCGGCCGATGTCTCTCGCGCGTCCAGAATACGCGACATGACGCCGCCGGAGAACACGGCGATGCGGTCGCTGTGTTCGATGATCTCGTCCAGGTCGGCCGAGATAAACAGGATGGCGGTGCCATGCTCGCGCCGCTTGTAGAGTAATTGCCAGAGGTAGTTGATGGAGCGAACATCAAGACCGCGTGTGGGGTGCTCCAGCAGCAAAAGCTCCAGGGGTGTGTTAAGCAGCGAGAAGAGAAGCCGTTGCTGATTGCCGCCCGACAAGGCATCGGCCGTGGTCTCCGGCCGTCCCACGATCTGATAGGTCTTGATCCGCTCGGCCATCTCCGCCTGGTGGATCTTCCAGTCAATGAAAAACTTTTGCTCGGACCGGGTCAATACCAGGTGCTCGGTCAGGGACAGTCCGGCTACCAGTCCTTCCTCCAGCCGACCGGCGGCGACGTAGCCCATCCCGTGATTTAGCTGGCGATGATATCCCCAAGCGGTGACGTCCTGCCCATTCAGAAAAACCTTGCCGCGAGAGATGGGAATCAGGCCGGCGCACGCCTGCATGACCAGACGCTGCCCGCTGCCCTCAAGACCGGCCAGGCCGAAGACTTCACCAGCCTTGACCGCGAGATTGATATCAGGGACGGTCAGTTGATAAGTCTCGATGGTTACGTTCTTCAACTCGAGAACTGTCTCGCCCACGGCAAACGGCGGCCGCTCACTGCGCTCAGGGACCTGGCCAAACATCATCCCCACCAGAGCCTCATTGGCGCAGGGCAGTTCCTGATGGCCTTCCAGCCGGCCTTGCCGCAACACAAAGGCGTGGGAACAAAGCTCCTGAACTTCCTCAAGCTTGTGGGAGACGAGAATGACCAGCTTGCCTTCTTCGCGGGCCATCTTGTGCATCGACTCGAAGAGGATCTCTTTCTGCTCGGCGCTGATGCCTGTTGTCGGCTCATCCAGAATCAGCACCTGGGCGCCACCCGCCAACAGGCGGATAAGCTCCAATTGCTGGCGTTCACCCATTGACAGGGAGTCGATGGTGGCGTGGACGTCGATGTGGAAGTTATACCGCCGGGCCAACTCTTCCAGCTCCGCGCGGGCGGTCTTGTAATCCAGACGCACCCGGTTATCGCGGCCGAGCAGGTAGTTATCGATAACCCGGAATGGCGGCATATCCAGTGGGTCCTGATAGAGCATGCCCACGCCCTTGGCCAACGCATCGGCCGGGGAACGGAATCTCACCGGTTTGCCGTCCAGCAGAATCTCGCCACCGGTCGGTGGCTGGTAGCCGGAGAGAATCTTCATGAGGGTGCTCTTGCCCGCGCCGTTCTCTCCGATAAGGGCATATATTTTGCCCGGTTCCAATTTCAGGCTGATGCCGTCGTTGGCTTTGACCTGCCCGAAATATTTGCGAATGTCCTTAAGCTCTACTTGCATGAGGACTCCTCGTAAAATACAGGTTCACAGTAGGTCATGGCTCCACCACCCGTACTGTTTGGATCGTCCACAAAGGATACCCCAAATGAAGCCTGTTGAACACTGCTATTGATCCTGTGTTTTACATGATATTTGTCGCCTGCGATCCAGGGAAATGGGAAATTCGACCATTATAAACCGGCCAATTTGACCCGATCCCGATTCTCTTTATTTTCCGTTGACAAGGGACGACCGGCGTGTTTTTCGATGAGCGCTTTCTCGGCCGCGAACTCCTGAATCATCCGCTCGGAAGACATCTCCCGGGCTAATTGCAGCGCGGTCTCAATTTCGGCGAAGGCCGCGTCATACTGCTTTTGTCGTCGGTAGGCCTGGCTGCGCAATTTGTGTAATTCGGCACGAAGGTGGGGATTGATCTCGTCGGAGTCGTAGTCCGTCGGAGGATTTAGTAATGGTTCCAGTTCCGCTCCGGCAGCCGCGCCGTCCCCGCGCTCCAGATGGAAAGTCGCTCTTACCTGATGGGCCAGAGCCTGATGATCGAAACTGCTTAATCCGAACTCCAGCGCCTTGCCGGCGGCATCGAAGGCTTCCCTCCCCACCGACCCGACACCGCCACGGGGCAGGATGGCGCGCAGCAGGTATCCCTCGCCCGCCTGGGGATAATCTGCCAGGAAGCTATCCAGCGTCCGCTGCGCTTTCTTTCCGGCTCCCCCGCCCCACAAGACGGCGATGACCGCCAGCCGGGCCTCGGGATTGCCTGCCTCAGCCGCGGCTTGTTTGAGTTCAAAGGCGGACTGTTGGGCGGCCGACTCAAAGGCGACCATCTCGAACGAGCCTCGTCGATCGGCCATCCAGAACAACAGCAACAGCAAGGCGTGGGTGGCGGCCGTGAGACCGCTCAGGACAGGGGTGGCATCGAAGTTATAGATCGTGCGCCAGTCGCCAACCGGCAGGAACAGGGTGAAGATCGGGTAGTAGAGCAGCGAAAAATAGATTTGGAAGCGAAACGTGCGAAGGCCGAAGTATTGCAGTGTGCGGCTGGAGTTGCGGCGCAGCAGCTGCCAAATGGCCGCGCCAAAAGCCAACGAACCCAGGGTGCCGGCGACGGCGATGATCCAGTTCTGGGTCGGGGTAAATGTGCCCTGGGGAACGACATAGCCCCAAAATACACGATAACCGAACTCAAGAACCTGGCCGCCGAAGGCCCAAACAGCCAGCGCATGAGCAAATTCGTGGACAAACACAGCCGGGGGCACGCCAAGGAAAAATGCCGCCTGTTCAGCGAGGCGTTGCTTTCCTGTGGTAAGCGGTTCGCGCCGTAGGCCATCCCAGTCCCGAGCGACACTGATCGCCAATTGGACGGCGCGCAAAACGTACAACAGGGCGAGGACGTTAAAAATGCTCGTCAATAAAGACATCGGCAGTCCAGGCGACTATACCGGACATATTCCAGAACGGCAATAAATTTGTCCAATGATCATACCAATTTCCCCACATTGGAATATCCCGGCGCAGCCCGCCCTCAATGGAGTTGGTCATCCAAGAGGCCGACCGATAGATGCGGGCCAAACCACGACCAAGGATCAATCTTTTCACATTCCTTCCCGCGGCCTTGTTAGTCACCCTCCAGCCGTTATGTTAAAATGGTCATGTGACCGAGAAACGTGAGTTTCTAGCCCAATTACCAATCTTCGCCGGCCTTAGTGAGGCTGCCGTAGACGCCATCGCGCGGATCACGAAGGAGTATGCTTTCGACGAAGGGGCAGTGATCGCCTATCAGCGCGACGTGGCCAATCATCTCTTTATCGTCAAGGAAGGTCGGCTCTTCGCCCGGTCAATCGACAACAACGGCGTTCCCCGCGAGACAAAATCCTACTTCCCCAGCCAATACTTTCGGGATGAATGGTTATTCCTGCCCGGCATCCATACAGCAACCGTAAAAGGCGCGGAGGCGGGGCAACTCTACATCATCGAAGGCCCGTTGTTTGTTCAACTCCTAAGAAACTACCCGGCTATCATCGACGCTCTGGCTCCGGATGACGATGGCGAGATTCGTTACGGCTTGAGCGATGCGGCCTGGAACGAAGCACAAAAGTTGAAGTTGAAGCAAAAGGTACGGTCCAGTTCAATCGGGGCGCTGTTGCACGACGAAACCCTGGAGCTTTTCACTCGTCGCAGCCGCTGGTTTCTTCTTGGCACCTTGCTGCCGCCTATCCTGATTCTGATGGTCGCGGCCGTATTGTTGATATTGATCCCGACCAGTTCACCGCTGTGGAGCGTCCTCAAGGTAGGCCTGCCCTTGCTCATCGCGCTCGTCGGCCTCATCATCATGGTCCTGCGACTGATCGATTTTCGTGAAGACTACTTTATCATCACCAATCGGCATTTGACCCATCACGAGTTTGAATTGCGCTTGTTCCGCATCCATCTGATAAAGATACCCATCGGTCAGATTCAAACGGTGGAAATCCTGAAACCCTCGCTATGGGCCACCTTGTTTAATATCGGTTCGGCGCGAGTGACGACGGCCGCCGTGGCCGGCAACATCCTGTTCGACAATATCGACAACCCGTCAGCCGTCAAGGACACTTTGGAACGACTTTCAGGCCAAAACAAAGAGCTTGAAACGGCCCAAACCCAGGAGAGCATCCGGCGATCGATGGAACGGCATTTTGGCATGGAACCACAT
Source organism: uncultured Ardenticatenaceae bacterium (assembly GCA_964654505.1). Classification (GTDB taxonomy): domain Bacteria; phylum Chloroflexota; class Anaerolineae; order Promineifilales; family Promineifilaceae; genus Promineifilum. Next base: position 7,228 of record CAZZJN010000044.1, read on the forward strand.
CTGACTCCGGCCGGCGACGATGAGGAAGAGCAGCCTGTAGTTGGCCCCAGGAAAAAGAGATTGATGGGCTTTCGGCGCAGGTTCGGTTGGCGCGTTGTCGACGGCAACACCATCACGTATCGCAAGAGCTTCTTCGTGCTGCTCAAACGAATCGCGCTGCCGCTATTGGGTTTCGTAGTCATCGGCCTTCTGGCCGGGCTTGCTATGACTCTCAATCTGCCCACCCGGATATCTCTGACGATCATCGGCTTGCTGGGCATAGCGAACTTCATCGGGTTCATCTGGCAGTTGGAAGACTGGCGCAACGATATATTCCAGTTGACCGACCGTTTCGTGCTGGACATAGACCGCAAGCCTTTCGGTTTCGGCGAAAGCCGCCGGCAGGCATCTATCGCCAACATCCAAAACGTGGATGCTTCCCGGCCCGGCCTTCTCCCCACATTACTCAACTACGGGTTTGTCTCCATCGACACCGCCGGCGCCCAAACCGATATCGTCTTTGACTACGTGCCTAACCCCGAACTGGTGCAGAGCGATATCTTCCAGCGCATCGACGAGGCAGCCCAACAGCGGCGAATTCAGGAAGGAAGTACCCGGCGACAGGAGTACGGGATGCTGCTGGATGTCTATCAGCAGGCGATGGAGCAAAAACGAATACCCCAACGCACACCGTCCGGTGTGCCGACCAATCTTGAGGACACATGAGTGCTTTGACTATTGTGACCATCCCTGACAAGGGATTGCGGGACAAGAACCGCCCGGTCACCAAATTCGATGTCGGCCTGCAAAAGTTGATCGACGACATGATCGAAACCCTGGAAAAGGCCGACGGGGCCGGACTGGCCGCCCCACAAATCGGCCAACAGTTACAACTGGCCATTATCTGGACCCTCCCCGATGTGGACGATGAGGGCAATGAAATAGAGGACACCCGCGAGTTGTTCGTGATCGCCAACCCGGAGATCTACTGGAGCTCCCGGGAGACCGTGAAGGGCATCGAGGGCTGTCTGTCCATTCCCGGCTATGTCGGCGAAGTGGAGCGCGCCGAGTCCATTCGCGTGCGCGGGCTGGATCGTTACGGCCGCAAGTTCCGGCGTCGTTTCGACGACTGGACAGCGCGTATCTTCCAGCACGAGATCGATCATCTCAATGGCGAACTGTACATCGATAAGCTGACCGGACCGGAAAATGTCTGGACCGAAGAAGAGTTCGAACAAATGCGCAAGGACCGGGCAGCAAAAAACAACAAGGAACAAAACCCGACGATCGGGGATTAGGCGAGGGAAGTGAAGAGATATGTCATTGACGCGCGCTGACGTCGAAAAAATTGCCCATCTGTCACGGCTGGCTCTGACAGAAGATGAGCTGGCCCGATTTGGCGAGCAACTGGCGGCCGTTCTGAACCATGCCGCCATGCTCGATCAACTTGACCTGGACGACAACGAGGCACAGAGCCAGGCCCTGAATCATCGCAACGTCATGCGCGATGATGTCGTGCGGCCGTCGCTCTCCCCCGAAGATGCCTTGTTCAACGCCGCCGAAACACACGACGGGCAGTTTTTCATCCAGTCCGTCCTTGATGAGTGATATGGATCTGACTAACTTAACCCTAACCGAATTGCGGGGCGCTCTTCGTCGCGGCGAGACAACCAGCGTGGAAGCGACCCAGGCCATCCTCGACCGAATCGTGGAGTACGACAACACGATTCGGAGCTATCTGACCGTGACCGACGAGATGGCCCTGGAGCAGGCGGCCGCCGCCGATCGCCGTCGGGCCGAGGGCGAGGACACGCCACTGCTGGGTATCCCCCTGGCCATCAAGGATATCCTCTGTATGACCGGCGCGCCGACGACGGCCGGCAGCAAGATATTGGATGGCTTTATCTCGCCCTACAATGCCCATGCCGTCGACCGGCTGATCGAGGCCGGCGCGGTCATACTGGGCAAGACCAACACCGATGAGTTCGCGATGGGGTCATCGACGGAGAACTCGGCCTATTTTACCACCCGAAACCCGTGGGACACGGAGCGGGTTCCGGGGGGCAGCAGTGGTGGCAGCGCCGCGGCCGTCGCCGCCGGTCTGGCCTATGGCGCGCTGGGGACAGACACGGGCGGCAGCGTGCGCCAACCGGCCTCGTTCTGCGGCCTGGTGGGGATGAGGCCGACCTACGGCCGCATCTCGCGTTGGGGGGTCATCGCCTTCGCGTCCTCGCTCGATCAGGTGGGGCCGTTCGGGCGAACGGTAGCCGACACCGCCGCGCTATTGGGCGTCATCGCCGGGCACGACCCGCGCGACGCCACCTCTCTCGACGTCCCGGTCCCCGACTATGAGTCGGCGCTGACGGGCGACATTCGCGGCCTGCGCGTCGGCGTGCCGCGCGAGTACTTCATCGAAGGCATCGATCCGGAGGTCGAAACGGCTGTGCGCGCCGCCATCGAACAACTCGCCGAATTGGGCGCGGAGATCGTTGAGATCAGCTTGCCCCATACCCGCTATGGCCTGCCGGTCTATTACCTGATCGCTCCCGCCGAAGCCAGCGCCAACCTGGCCCGCTATGACGGGACGCGGTTCGGCCCTCGTGTAACGGGGTCGGATATGATCAACACCGTGGAGCAGACGCGGGCGCTGTTCGGGCCGGAAGTAAAACGACGTATCATGCTCGGCGCTTACGCCTTGAGCGCCGGTTACTATGATCAGTATTACGGCCGCGCCTTGAAAGTTCGGGCGCGCATTCGCGAGGATTTTCGGCAAGCCTTCGAGAAAGTCGATGTCATCGCCGCGCCGACTTGCCCCACCACCGCGTTCAGGATCGGCGAGCATATCGATGACCCGTTGAGCATGTATCTGATCGATGTATTGACCCTATCCCTCAATCTGAGCACGGGGTGCGGCCTGTCTGTGCCCTGCGGCTTCGACAGCAAGGGGTTGCCGATCGGCCTTCAGCTGATCGGCGACGCCTTACAGGAATCGCTCATTCTGAACGTGGCCCACGCCTACGAGCAGACGCGGCCGCGCCCGGAGCCGGCCGTGGTGCGGGGAGGTGCGGCCTGATGCTTCAGAAGTACGAACCCGTGATCGGCCTGGAGATCCACGCCGAACTGATGACGCAGTCGAAGATGTTCTGCGGCTGCCGGGTGGTCGATAGCGTGGAGGCAGCCCCCAACACGGCCGTCTGCCCCGTCTGCCTGGGAATGCCGGGGATGTTACCGGTACTCAATCATCGCGCCGTTGATTTCGCGATGCTGGTGGCGCTGGCGCTCAACTGCGAATTACAACAGCACAATATCTTCGCCCGAAAAAATTACTTTTATCCCGACCTGCCGAAAGGGTACCAGATCAGCCAGTACGAGTTACCCATTGGCTTGAACGGCTATCTCGATATCGTGCTGGCCGACGGGACGACGAAACGAATCGGCATCCGCCGCGTCCATATGGAGGAAGACACCGGCAAGCTGACGCATCAGAGCGACGGTTCACTGGTCGACTATAACCGCTCCGGGGTGCCCTTGCTGGAGATCGTCTCAGAACCCGACATCCGTTCGGGCGAGGAAGCGCGAGCCTACGCCATGCGCATCCGCCAGATTCTGCGCTATCTGGGCGTCAATACCGGCGATATGGAGAAAGGTGTCTTGCGCATCGAGCCGAACATCAGCATCCGGCCACGAGGCAGCGAGGCATTCGGCCGGCGCGTCGAACTCAAGAATCTGAACAGCTTTCGCGCTCTGGCCGACGGGACGGATTTCGAACTGGACCGGCAAGCCGCGATCCTCGACAGCGGCGGCCGCGTCATTCAGGAGACTCGCGGCTGGCACGATACGCGCCGCGAGACCTTCAGCCAGCGCGCCAAGGAAGAAGCCGAGGATTACCGGTACTTTACCGAGCCGGATTTACCACCGCTCTTTATCGATGCCGGCTGGATCGAGTCGGCGAGGGCTGCCCTGCCGGAACTGCCCCAGGCCAAAGAGATGCGCTATGAAACCGCCCTCGGGCTGTCGGCTTACGAGGCAGCCGCGCTGGCGGAAGACCGGGGGGTGGCGGAATGGTTCGACGCGGCCGTGACCGCGGCCGGAGAAGAAGTATCTCCCAAGACGCTGGCTAACTGGATTCTCAACGACCTGTTCCGCCTGATGAATGAGCGCGGCCGGTCGATCGATGAAATCCCTGTGGTACCGGCGGCATTAGTAGCGCTGGTGGCTCAGGTTGAGCGAGGAGCAATCAACCAGACGACGGCGCGCGAGGTTCTGGCGGAGATGATGGACAGCGGCCGCGACCCGGTGACGATCATTGAGACGCGCGGGCTGGCCCAAATCTCTGACGAGGTTGCCCTGGCCAATGTCGTCGATGCGGTTGTCCGCGCAAACCCCGGCCCCGTGGCGAACTATCTGGGCGGCAAGGAAAGCTTGCTGGGCTGGTTCGTGGGCCAAGTGATGCGCGAGACGAAAGGTCGGGCCAACCCAACAGTGGTGAATGGGTTGTTGCGAGCGCGATTGGAACAAGAGCGGAAATAGGCGGCAAGGATATTTTCGGCCCAAGATGAGCTATCCTTAACGAGCAATTGGCAGTACAAGCCTTATGGACGGAACCGGTTTGCAATTCACGCCATTATTGATGCCGATCATCGGGGCGGCCGTGGTGCTGACGTTGCTGGCCGTCTATACGTGGCGGCGGGGGCGGGGCACTCCGGGCGCGGGCGTGTTCACGACGCTGATCGCCCTGACTGCCTGGTGGTGCTACACCTACGCGCTTGAACTGGCCACCACCGACCCCAACGACATGCTCCTGTGGGTCAAGCTCGAATGGATCAGCATCGTCTTCATCCCGGTCACCTGGCTGCTGTTTTCCCTGCTCTATGCCGGGCACTCGCGGCTGGTAACCTGGTGGACAGTGACGCTCCTGTCTATCTATCCGGTGATTATGATCCTGTTGGTCTGGACAACACCGGCGCATAACCTGGTTTATGTCAACCCAAGCATCCAGGAGATCGGCGGTTTTGTGGCCTTCAGCGCCACCCGCGGGGTAGCTTATTTCATCCACGTTGTCTATTCCTACCTGCTTGTGCTCATCGCCACGGCCCTGATGTTCCGCGAATGGCGCAAAACCGAGGGAGCGCAGCGGCAGCTGGCCTTCATCATGGTCGCCGGCGCGGTCATGCCTCTCGTAGGTAACGCGGTTTATCAGGTAGCCCTTGCCCTTGGCGCACCGCTCCTCATCGATCTGACCGTTCCGTCATTTGCCTTCAGCGCCGTGCTCTTCGCCTGGGGCTGGCTTCGGTTGAACCTGTTGGATCTTGTGCCTGAATTGGGCGAGGCGATCCCCCATGCGGATCAGGTTGACGCGACAATAGCTGCCCACAACACGCGCGAACGCACGCTGAATCTCGTGTCATTGGGCATGGCGATCCTGTTCTTTCTGGCTCTCGCGCCAATTTTGACGATGTTGCTCAAGGAAGGCGTGGCCAATCGGCTGATGGCGATTGCCTACATCGCCCTCTACCTTGTTACGTTAGGCGTGGCCTTGTTGCGCAAAATACCTTACACAGCACGCGCCGTCGCGATGACGGCCGTCTATCTGGGGTTAGCGCTGCTCGATCTGCGACTGAGCGGTCTGTCGCCGGTGGTGGGCTTCTTCCTGGTGGCATTCGCCGCCTACACCGCGCTGTTTCTGCCGATCCGATCGACGTTAAGCCTGATTGCGATAGGCGTGATCGCCCTGTTGCTGGTGCCGCCGGTTCAGACAGCCCCGATTGAACGTGATATATACACGTTGGGTTATCTGGTCCTCAGCGTGCTCATGACCGCCGGACTGCTCATCGTGGCCCTGACGGCGACGCGGCGGGATAACCGAACGTTGCTGGAAATGTCTCGCAGCCTGGCGCGCGAGCTGGAGACGGAGCGCACACAACTGGAATTACGGGTGGCCGAGCGCACCCGCGCCCTGGAAACCAGCGCCACCGTCAGTCGTCAGCTCTCCACCATCCTGGATCAATCCCGTCTGGTGCGCGAGGTGGTGGAGCAATTGCGGGGCGCCTTTTCCTATTATCACGTTCATATCTATTTATGGGATGAGGACGCCGGCGTATTGCGGTTGGTGGGCGGCACAGGGGAGGCAGGACAGGCCATGCTGGTGATGGGTCACTCGCTCTTGCCGGATCAGGGGCTTGTCGGCCGTGCTTTCTCGACGAACATGCCGGTGGTCGTGCCCGACGTGAACCAACATGCCAACTGGTTGCCCAATCGCTTGTTGCCGGAAACTCGCGCCGAGTTAGCCGTACCTATCGTCTATGGCGATGAGGTACTCGGCGTGCTGGACGCTCAGGACAATCAGGTCGACGGGCTGGGCGAAGAAGACTCACAGCTCTTGCAGACCATTGCCGGACAAATGGCGGTCGCCTTGCGCAATGCTCGATTGCTGACCCAGATCCGGAGCGAAGCGGAACAATCGGCGACGATTAACGCCATCAACCGCAAGATCGCCCAAACGACCGACATCGACGCGGCGATGCGGGTTGCCCTGTCGGAACTGACAAAGGCATTGGGAACGCGCGACGCAGCCGTCCGATTGGACAGCGCAGGAGAAAACGGCCGTGATCATTGAGACAGTCCGGCATACCTCCGCCATCAATCGTGTGCTCCAACCGGGATCTCCGTTGGGGTTGTCGACACTTGGGGTCGTTATCCTGATCATCCTCGTCGCCGTAACCCTGATAGCGATTCTGATGGCTTGGCGCGGACGAACAATCGCCAGGCGTGAAGCGAATATCGCCCGCGCCGAATTGGCACAGACCCGGGAAACGCTACAGGCACAACTGGAAGAGCGGACCGCGGCTCTGGCGCTGGCGGCCGACGTGGGGCGACAGATCGCGCGTATCCAGGACCTTGACTCATTGCTCAATGATGCGACCGAACTCATTCGCGAACGTTTCGGCTTGTATCATGTGCAGGTCTATCTGGTTAACGAAGCCACGAACGAACTGACACTGCGCGCGGGCACGGGCGAAGCCGGGGCGGAACTTCTGCGAAAACGACACCGGCTTGCGATCGGCCCCGGCTCCATCAACGGCACGGCCGCCGCCGGTCGGGAGCCGGTCGTGGTACCCTACGCTCGGCAGAACACCATGTTTTTGCCTAACCCCCTGCTGCCGGAAACCCAATCGGAGATGGCGATCCCGATGCTGGCCGAGGATACTGTCATCGGCACCCTGAATCTGCAAAGCCGCATCCCCGGCCACCTGGGATCACAAAGCCTGCCGGCCTACACCGTGTTGGCCGATCAACTGGCGATTGCCGTGGAGAACGCGCGTCTATTCAACGAGGTCACCGCCACACGGGAACAACTGGCCCGCCAGACGGAAAGACTGACCCGCCAGGGGTGGAGCCGCTTCATCGATGGGCAGCAGTCAGGCCTGTCGCTGGGCGCTCCGAACAAGGCAACCGAGACGCTACGCCAGCCCATCGACGTGCGCGGCACAACAATCGGCCATCTGGAAATAGGGGTAGACCCGCAAGCCAATCCTCGAACAATAGCTGAGTCGGAGCGGGCGCGAGAACTGACGGCGGCCGTGGCCGGTCAATTGGGGGCGCATCTGGAAAACCTGCGACTGACTCAGCAAGCCGAAACAGCGCTCGCCGAGGCGCAACGTCGTGAGAACGAACTGGTTATACTCAACCGGGTTGTGACGGCTGTCGCCGCCTCCACCAACTTGCGCTCGACTCTGCAACTCATCTGCGATCAGCTGGCGACGGCCACCGGCATCCAGCAGGTGGGGATCGCCATCCTGAATGAAGAACGTACCGATCTGACCGTGGTGGCCGACCGCTCAGGGCGGCTGAACGCCAGTAGCGCAGTCGGCTTCATGATCCCGGTGGGCAATAATCCGGCCACGCAGATAGCGCTCAACGAACGGCGATCGGTGTTGGTTCACGATGCGACCACAAACCCGCTGACGGCTTCCGCTCATGAAGTATTGCAACAGCGCGGAGTCAGGACGATCGTGATCTTGCCGCTGATCGTGGAAAACGACGTCATAGGCACGGTGGGGCTGGATATCGTGGAGGAAGGCATCGAGTTGACCGATGACCAGTTGCGATTGGCCGAGACCATCGTCTCTCAGGCAGCCACGGCCATCCAGCGCGCTCAACTACTGAGCCAGACCGAGGAAGCGCGACGCGACGCCGAACGGTTGTTTACATTGAGTTCAGCTCTCAACGCAGCCCAGGACTCGGATGACATCGTGTCGGCCGTCGTCCGCTCGAAGCTTGTCGAGCGGCCGTCGATGGTGGCCCTGTCTGTGGTGGAATCGGACGCCGACGGCCAACCGCGCTGGTCAACTGTGACGTCTACCTGGACCAGGCAGTCGATGGGCGACATCAGTCAAACCTATGGGCCGGGACATCGCTTCCACTTGTCGGACCTAAGCATCGCCGCGGGCTGGAACGCCAGGGATAATGAGCCGATCCTGATCGAAGACGTTGGCTCGGACGGGCGGGTCGATGGGATGTTGCTGGTACTCTATGAGTCGCTGGGCATCCGATCGGCGGTGTCGTTGCCGTTACAAGTACGCGATAGTCTGGTCGGCCGATTGGAAGTGGCCTGGCAAAAACCGCGCGAGTTTTCCGACCACGATTTGCAAATCCTGCGCTCGATGGAGACACAACTCGCGGTGACGCTGTCAAACCAGCAGCTGTTCGATCAGGTGCGGGCGCGCTCGCGACAGATGGAAAGCCTGTCGGCCATTGAGGGGGACCTCTCCCTGGCCACGACAGAAGTCGGAATATTACAGGCCATAGCCGAGGGATCGTTATGGAGCGAGCCGCCGGAACTGGCTCTGGCGTATCTGTCGGCAAAGACGGATGGAACACTGCGGGCCGAGCCGGTCGGCCAGATACGCGAAGGGCAGGCGAGCAGCGCAACTATGGGAGAAGCGCAACCGATCGGCATGCTTTCGCTAGGCTCGCTATGGATAACCCGGCCGAGAGATCTGCTGATTATCGAAAACGTCGAGCTGGACACTCGACTGAACCATGGCATGCGATCGCAGCTTCGCAAGGAGGGCTGGGAATCACTGGTCGTGATGCCCCTGTGGAGCGGTGGCGAGTGGCAAGGAGTTCTTAGTTTGGGCTGGCCCAACCCACATTCACTGACCACAGACGAGGTCTTCGTGCTGGAACGATTGCACGAACCTCTGGCGGCAACAGTGGCCGGGCAGCGGGCAGCCCTGGCCCAGCGGGCAGCGCTGGCCCGCACCGAGACAGCCCTTGCCGGTCAGGCGCGTCTGGCCGGGGAATTGCGCGCGGTGTCGGATGTAAGCCTGGCGGCCGCGGCCATGCTGGATGCCGACCGGCTGCTGACGGCGGCGGCCGACCTCACCAAGGATCATTTTGGCCTATACCACACCCATATCTATCTGCTGAATGAAGATAAAAGCATGTTGCTGTTGCGGGCGGGAGCGGGCGAGATCGGCCGTCAGATGGTGCTGGAAGGGCGACGAATCCCCGTCGGAGCGCGCTCGATCGTGGCTCGGGCAGCGCGCGAGCGGGAAGTCGTGCTAGTGGAAGACACTCGTCGTTCAACCGACTTCCTGCCTCATCTGCTCTTGCCGCACACGCGCTCAGAGATGGCCATCCCTCTGGTCATAGGCGACCGGCTGCTGGGGGTGCTGGACGTGCAATCGGAGGAGGTCGGCCACTTCCGCCAGGAAGACCGGCAGGTGTACCAGATTTTGGCCTCTCAGCTGGCGGTGGCCACCCAGAATGCCCGCTACTTCGGCGAACAATTGGCGATGGCCGAAAGGTTGCGCGAGGTTGACCGCCTGAAAACAGAATTCCTGGCGAGGATGAGCCACGAATTGCGCACACCACTCAATTCGATCATCGGGTTTGCCGATGTAATGCTGATGGGGTTGGACGGGGAACTGACGGAGCGAATGATCGAGGATCTCCAGCTTATTCGAAGCAGCGGTTATCACTTGCGAGACATCATCGGCGATATCCTGGACATGTCCAAAATCGAAGCAGGGCGACTGGAACTGTCGTTCGAGACCTTTGATGTACGACGGATGGCTACGGAGTTAACTCTCACCGCCGGCCCGCTGGCAGAACAAAAGGGTTTGACTGTGCAACTGGACATGGCCGGCGACGTGGGACTGATCACGGCCGACCGCACGCGCCTGCGACAGGTGCTGTGGAACATCATCGGCAACGCGGTGAAATTTACCGACCATGGCGGCGTAACCGTCTCTATCAATGCGGACAAGGGTGAGATGGTATTTGGTGTAGCCGACACGGGGATCGGCATTAACACCGACGATCTGCCGCGGGTTTTCGACCGTTTCAGCCAGATCAGTACATGGAAACGGGAATCTGTTGGTGGCGCCGGCTTGGGTTTGTCGATTTGCAAGAACCTGGTGGAGCTGCACGGCGGTCGCATCTGGGTGGAAAGCGAGGTTGGTCGAGGAAGCGTTTTCCGGTTTACCATCCCGCTGGCGCTTGCGAGCGGAGAGCGAAACGCAAACGGCGCGAACCATCCTGAGTGACCATACATGCCGTTTCTGTCAACAAGGCTAAACAAGGGATGTTGGCAACTTATTCCATCCATTGTAATACAGGACGTAAGAAGCCGACGGTTTAATAGATGATAGCCTAATGAAGGAGTTTGTGGGTGGCGCGAAAGCGGATCCTGTGTGTCGAAGATAATGACAGCAACATGCGGCTCGTTTCCCGTATCGTGGAGGGTGAGCGGCATGAGTTTCTGGGGGCAACCGACGGGGTGATGGCGCTGGATATGGCGCGTCGCGAGAAGCCGGACCTGATTTTGCTGGATATCAACATCCCTGGCCTGAACGGGTTGGAACTGGCTCGCTTGCTCAAGGCGGACAAGGCGCTGGCGGAGATTCCATTGATCGCGACGACGGCCAATGTGCTGGTCGGAGATCGCGAGCGGTGTCTGGAGGCAGGCTGCGATGAATACCTGCCAAAGCCCCTGGATATTCGCGAACTGCAAGTGATGTTGCGACATTACATCGGCCCTTTGACAATTTGAGGCGGGCAGCCTTCGGTTCACCCAACCCAAAACATAAGCGCGCTTTTGCGCGTTTTTTGTTGCGACTTTTCCCCCACTTGGACAATTCTATCGCGTGAAATTTTTAACGGTTGCGCTACAATTACATTCGCGACAGAATCGTCGCGGCCGATACGGACAGCCGGCGGCTCAAATGCTTTAGAGTATGCGAGGGATCATGCGCGTAGCTGTTTTGGCGAATTTACAAAAGAATGCCCCCACCTGGCCGGGAATGCCCGAAGATCGGTGGGATGACCTGGATTCTGAAGAAACCATCCAGGCGATTGTGACTGCCCTGGAATCGGCCGGCCATCAAGCCGGCTTTCTTGAGGGCGATCTGACGCTCTTTGAGACCCTGCCCCGTTTCAAGCCCGACATCTGTTTCAATATCTGTGAAGGCCACTTCGGCGACTCGCGCGAGGCGCAAATCCCGGCCCTGCTGGAAATGTTGCGCGTGCCGTACACGGGGTCTGGACCGCTAACGTTATCGTTAACGTTGGACAAGCCGATGACCAAGCGCGTGTTGTGGTACCACAAGCTGTCGACCCCAACTTTCCAGTCCTTTGAGCGTGCTCATGAACCATTGGACTCCGATATGGAGTTTCCTCTGTTCGTGAAACCAAGCCGCGAAGGGACGGGCATGGGCGTATCGGCCGAATCGATCGTCCACAATGAAGCTCAGTTGCGAACCCAACTGCGGCGCATGTTTGAGAAATTCGATCAGCCAATCCTGGTCGAACGCTTCATCGAAGGGCGTGAGGTCACAATCGGGTTGGTCGGCAATCTGACGTGGCCGGTAGCGCGACGATTGCCCGATGATCATGAGGCAGCGCGCATCTCTCGCGGATTGCACTTCTTTCCCCCGCTGGAAGTGGATATGAGTCGCTATCCCGTCGAGGAGGCAGGCGTCTATACCAGTCGTATCAAGACCGAATTGGTTCATACTTTCCACTACCTCTGTCCGGCTCCCCTGCCCGAGGATTTGGTGGAAGAGCTTAATTGGTTGGCCGCGGCAACCTTCCGGGTAACCGGCTCCTTTGATGTCGGACGAGTTGACTTTCGCCTGGACGCCAACGATAACAACAAGCCGTATATCCTGGAGATCAATCCGCTACCGGGCTTGAATCCAGGCTACTCCGATCTGCCCCTGGAAGCTCAAGCTGACGGGTGGACATTTAACCAACTGGTGAACCGCATCCTTGAGGAGGCGGTCCATCGCTATGGCCTGGATGAAGCGGCCACATCGGCGAGCTAGGGTTATATACGCAAAGGAGAGCAATTAATGCCCGACAAAGACACCTCTCTCATGGCGCGTTGCCTGGAATGTGATTCGCGCATTTACTTCCCGCGCCGGCCGGAATTAGGCCAGATCATCGTCTGCCCGGAGTGCGAGACCAGCCTGGAGGTCGTCCGCACCGCGCCGATCCGCTTTGACTGGGCCGATGACGGAGGGGGATCAGGCGGCTCCGATCGCATCGATCTGGATGAGTTTTTCAACGAACTGGAAACCGGTAAAGAGGACGGATATGAGGATTATGAGGAGGACGAGCGGTAGGCCGCACATGAGCTTGCCGGGATACCTCTGAAATAGTTAGATACAGTCGTCAACAAGCGACGATGCACCGGAATGGACGGCTGAGATACAGCCTTCCTCGGATATCCAATGGTGATTAATCGTCTCGATCTGATATAGTACCAAGGTAATGTTGGTTGCGACAATTTAGTTGTAAGGTTCCCGCAATATCCTGCGGTCAACCTTATGATACGCCGGAGTGCTCTGCCCCACATATACGG
>CAZZJN010000045.1:0-20031 GCA_964654505.1 uncultured Ardenticatenaceae bacterium
CGCTCGGCGTCGGCGACGGTGACCGCGCGCACGTCAACCACGGCCCGACACTCGGCCGGAACCACATTGGAGCGCGACCCGCCACTGATCAGGCCGGTGCTGACCGACACCCCGCGCGGGTAATCGTTGAGTTCGGCCAGAGCCGTGACGATGCGAGCCATGCCCAGGATGGCGCTGACCCCCTTCTCCGGCTCCAGACCGGCATGGGAGGCGCGGCCGCGCACGACGATCTGGAAGTCGCCCACCCCCTTGCGCGCCGTCTTCAGCTTGCCCTCCGCCCCGGCCGACGGTTCCAGGATGAGGGCGCGGGCCGACTCTTGCGCCAATTGCTCGATGATCGGCCGCGACTCAAAGCTGCCGATCTCCTCGTCGGTGTTGACCAGAAACACGGGTGCGAGCGGCGGCTCCAGCCCCAATTCGCGCAAGGCCGACAGGGCGAAGATGCCTTGCGCCAGCCCGCCTTTCATGTCGAAGCTGCCGGGGCCGCGCAGGATGTCGCCCTCGATCTTCAGCGGCATCTCTGCCAGCGTGCCCACCGGCCAGACGGTGTCGCAATGGCCCAGCAGGAGTTGCGACGGCCGTTCACCGGCCGCGGGATGGCGAGCGATCAGGTAGCCGCCGGTGCGTGTGCCGGGCGTGTATTCCACATGATAGCCAAGCCGGTCGAACTGCTCGCGAAGGATGGCCATCGGCCCGGCCTGCGTCTCCGGCACATCAGAGGGCGATTCGGCGGCGACGAGCGCGGCCAGCAGGGAGACCATATCATCACGGCGTCGGGTCAGATGGTTGAGGAGGGTTTGAGCATGGGTCATAGTGACAGGAAGTATAGCCAAATCGGACCGAATTGACGCAATCGCGCGTCGTCGCCTCCGGGTTTTCCCGCATCGTTGTTCCCTCACCCCATTTATGCTATTTTGTTAAGCATCCGCAAGGCACGACACCTGCGGATACCTGATACGATGCCCATGCACGAGTTGACCCCATTGCAACGCGAGGCGGCCACCGCGGACGGAACCGTCTATCTCTACGGTCCGGCCGGGACGGGCAAGACGACCGCCCTGCAGCACCGTCTGCTGCGCCTGTTGCATGGCGGCGAGCCGGCCTACACCATCCTGACCATCGTCGCCCAGCCGGAGCATCGCATCGCTTTCCTCGACGCCGTCCATGACGCCGGGCCGGGTCCCTATGCCGAGTTGAACATCAGCCGTTACGACCGGATGGCCCGGAACATGGTGGCCCTCTTCTGGCCGCTGGTTGCCCGCAACGCCGGTTTCGATCGGCCGTATGTACCGCCCACCTTCCTGGCCTACGACGAGGCCCAGGTTCTCATGTGGCGCATCATCACCCCGCTGCTGGCCCAGGGCGCGTTCGCCAACCTGCGACTTCGGCCGCAGCAGATCGTCAGCCAGCTGCTCGACACCCTCAACCGGGCCGCCCTGAACGCCCTGTCGCTGGAGGAGGCCATCTCCCGCCAGTCGCGCACCTGGACGGGCGAGCCGGAGCGTCGCTTTCAGCTCGACGACGCCGCCACGGCCGCCCGCGCCTTTCGCCGCCGCTGCCTCGACAACAGCCTGCTCGACCTGTCGCTGACGGTCGAGGTCTTCGACACTCAACTCGTCCAGCACCCGGAGTTCCATCGCTACTTTCGCGAGCGCTACCGCCATCTCATTGTCGATAATCTGGAGGAGCAAACCCCGGCCGGGCAGAACTTCGTGGCCGGGCTGATGGGCGAGACGCAGACGACGGCCGTCGCCGTGGATGAGTACGGCGGCTACACCCGCTTTCTGGCGGCCGACCCGCATGGCGCGGAGGCGATGCGCGGTCGCTTCAGCCGCGTGCTGACCTTCAACGAGAGCTTCGTCACCTCGTCCGACCCAACGGTCGCGCCGATCGAGAGATTGGCCGCACAGGTGGAAAACGACCTGATGCACACCCGTGAGCCGGTCGAGGGAGCCGGGAGCCGGATACTGCAGGTGGTGGGCGGCCGCTACCGGCGCGAGATGGTGACCAATCTGGCGGCGGCGCTGCACGGGCTGGTCTATGACCGGGGCGTGCCCCCGCGCGAGATCGCCGTCATCACCCCCTACATGGACGGCGCTCTGCGCCACATGCTCACCGTAGCCCTGCGCGAAGCCGGTCTGCCCTACCGCCTGCTGCGTCGTCGCTCCAGCCCTCGCGAGGAGCCGCGCGTGCGCGCCTGGCTGACCTGGCTGGCGCTGGCCCATCCCGGCTGGGGTGTCCGACCCGTGCCCTATGACGTGGCCGAGGCCCTGACGCTGAGCATCCACGGCCTTGACCCGGCGCGGGCGCAACTGGTCACCAACTACCTCTATCGCCCCGAGGTGCCGGAACTGGCACCGACTGAATCCCTGACGGCGCGCATCGCCGCGCGGATCGGCGAGCATCATATTCAACGGGTCGAGGCATTGCGCCTTTGGCTGGGCGAGAATGCCCACCAGGACCCCATCGACACCTTCCTCCACCGGCTGTTCAACGAGTTGCTGGCCCAACCGGAGTTTCAGCCGGAGCCGGACCTGGCCGGAGCGGCCGTGCTCGATTGGCTGGTGCGTTCCGTCACCCGGCTGCGCAAGTCCGCCCCGGGCATGGGGCTGACCACCGAGGCGGAGCTGGGCGAGGCCTTCATCGACGCCGTCAATCAGGGGCTGGTGACGGCCAACCCGCCCGACTGGGGCGAGCCGCCCGACCCCGAGGGCATCGTCCTGTCGACGATTTACGCCTATCTGCTGTCCGGCGAGCCGGCGCGGGTGCAGGTGTGGCTGGAGACGGCCGCCCAGGGTTGGTGGGATATCCCCCGCCAGCCGCTGAGCAACGCCTTCGTGCTGGCCCAGAGCCGCTCGCCGGAGTTGCCGTGGAGCATCGAAGAAGAGTTTGCCGTGCGCAACGAACTGTTGACGCGCATCGTGCGCGGGCTGACGGCGCGTTGCCGCGACGGTGTTATTCTGGCCTCCAGCGACCTCGACCGGCGCGGCGTCCGGCAGGACGGCCCGTTGTGGCGGGCGCTGGAGCCGCTAACGAGAGTTCGCCCATGAAACCCAACGCTATTCGTCCCATCGCCATCTGCGTTTTCCGGCACGACGGCCGCATCCTGGTCGCCGAGGGGTTCGACCCGCTGAAACAGCAGGCGTTCTATCGGCCGTTGGGCGGCGCGATTGAGATGGGAGAATACAGCGCGGCGACCGTCGAGCGCGAGCTGTCCGAGGAGCTGGGCACGGCCGTGGTTGATCTGCGATTCCTGGGCGTTCTCGAGAACATCTTCACCTACGACGGCCAACTGGGGCACGAGATCGTCATGGTCTACGACGGCGCGTTTGCCGACCGCTCGCTTTATGAGCGGCCATCGCTGAACGGTCGGGAGGATGACGGCATCCCCTTTCGCTCGGTGTGGCTCCGGTTGAGCGACCTTGGGCCGGACTCACCCCCGCTCTACCCCGACGGGCTGATCGATCTCCTGGCCGACCGCCCAACAGGCTCGTAATCACCCTCAAATCGGTCCCGATAACCGGATATCCTTCTTCAATCTGCAACAATTGTGGATAATAGGCCTATGGAGCCTATCAGAATTGAACTACCGGTCGGCTGGTCCATGGGGTCGGTCAACGCCTATCTCTTCACCCAGCCCGAGATCGTCCTGGTCGACACGGGCGACAAGGCCGAAAACTCCTGGGAAATCCTCGTCGACGGTCTGGCAGCACACGGCGTCGCCCCGCGCGACATCTCCCGCGTCATCATCACCCACCCCCACGTCGACCACTTCGGTCAGGCCCGCCGCATCACCGACGAGAGCGACGCGACCGTCTGGATCTACGAGGGCGGCGCGCCCTGGCTGCATGCGACTTCCGGCATGTGGGAAGAGCGGGCCAGGTTCTATCGCGACGACTTCCTGCCCCGCCTGGGTCTGTCGCCAGAAGCGCGCGGGCAGATCGTGAAGGGTAATGAAGCGCTGCGGGAGATGGCCGTCTCCGTCCCCAAGGATCGCATCGTCACCTTCCGCGCGGGGGATGAGCTGCGGTTGGGCGGTCGGGGCTGGCGGATCATCCACACCCCCGGCCACGCCAGCGTGCAGACCGTCTTCTACCAGCCCGAGACACGCCGGCTCCTCTCGGCCGACATGTTGCTGGCCACCGTGCCCGCGCCGGTCGTCGAACACCCGCCGCCGGGCCAACAGCGGCGCGCCCCGACCCTGCCCCTCTTCCTGCGCTCGCTCGACCTGCTGGACGCGCTGGAGATCGATACGGTCTATCCCGGGCATGGCCGCCCGTTCGGCCATCATCGCCGGGTGATCGCCCGGCAGCGCGAGCGCATCGAAATCCGCAAGGCCGAATGTCTGGCCCTCATTCGACAGGGGCAGTCGACCACGGTCGAGCTGCTGGAGATCATGTACGCCCACCAACCTCCGGGCGCCCGCATCGCCGGCCTGTGGATGCTGACCGGCTATCTGGACTTGCTGCTGGCCGACGGCGTGGTGCGCGAGGAAGAGCTGGATGGCCTCAGCCACTACCGTCCAATATAACCCGGTATAAGGACCATCCCATGACCGGCCCGCTCGCGTCGCTCAAGGTTCTCGACTTCACCGCCCTGCTGCCCGGCCCCTTCGCCACGATGGCCCTGGCCGACCTCGGCGCGGCCGTCGTGCGCGTCGAATCCCCCACCCGGCCTGACATGGTGCGCTTCCTGCCGCCCTACGACGGCGACACATCGGCCTGGCACGGCGTGCTCAACCGCAACAAACGCTCGCTGGCCCTTGACCTGAAGCGCCCCGAGGCGGCCGACATCATCCGGCGACTGATCGGCGAGGGCGGCTATGACATCGTCATCGAGCAGTTCCGCCCGGGAGTCATGGATCGGCTGGGGATCGGGTATGAGGCGTTGCGGCTGGTCAACCCGTCCCTCATCTACTGCGCCCTCACCGGCTACGGCCAGACCGGCCCCCTGCGCGACAGGGCCGGGCACGACAACAACTACCTGGCTCTCTCCGGAGCGCTCAGCTACAGCGGCCGGGTCGAGACCGGCCCACCACCGCTGGGCATCCAGCCCGCCGACATCGGCGGCGGAGCGCTCGGCTCGCTGGTCGGCCTGCTGGCGGCCGTCATCCATCGCGCCGCCGGCGGAGGGGGCCAATTTATCGACATCAGCATGTTCGACATGATGGTCGCCTGGCAGGCGCACCTCATCAGCCACACCCTCATCGCCGGAGAGATACCCGCCCCGGAGAGCATGGCGCTGAACGGCGGCCGCGTGTATGATTTATATGAGACGGTCGACCATCGCTGGCTCTCCGTCGGCAGCCTGGAGCCTAAATTCTGGGAGGGCTTCTGCGCCGCCATCGAGAGGCCCGATCTCGTCGCGCCGGGGCTAAGCCTCGACCCTGACGATCAGGCGCGGGTCAAGGCCGAGGTTCGACGGGCGGTCGCCAGCCGGCCGCTGGCCGAATGGCTGGCTGTCCTCGCCCCGCTCGACGTGTGCGTGGAGCCGGTGCTGAGCGTGCCGGAGATGCTGGCCCATCCCCAGACGGCCGCGCGGGGGCTGGTGGTCGACGTTCCCAAGGCGGGCGGCGGCGCGCAGCGGCAAATCGCCTCCCCCTGGCGCTTTTCAGGGACGGCCGCCGGCTATCGCCACACCGGCGCAGCCCTCGGCGCGCATACGGCCGAGATATTGCGTGAAATCGGATTGTCATCGACCGAGATCGAGACCTGGTTATAGCGCGAGACAGGAAGCTCGCGCCCGTGGAGGATCAAATGAAATTCAAGCCATTCAACCAGCCCGCCCCCCAATTGGGCAATCAATATGACGACGACCGGGTCTTGCGCTCCTATCTCAAGCGAACCCTGCCGCCCGATATGCTGGCCGAGGTCGAACCCTCCCTGCGCGAGATGGGCGAATTGGCCGGCGGCGAGCTATATGCGCTGCAGTTGGCCGACCGGCTGAACGTTCCCACGCTGACCCAGTGGGATCCCTGGGGAGAGCGCATCGACCGCATCGACGTCACCGCGGTCTGGCAGCGGGCCGAGCGCCTGGCGGCCGAGTTCGGCGTGGTCGCCGCGGCCTATGAGGGGGATTACGGCCGTTATGCCCGCCCCTTCCAGTTTGCCACCGCCTATCTGTTCAACCCCTCCACCGACATCTACACCTGCCCGCTGGCCATGACCGACGGCGCGGCCCGCACCCTGCTGCTTAGCGGCAACCGCCCCCTCATCGAGCGCGCCGTGCCCCATCTGATCAGCCGCGACCCGGCCACCTTCTGGACCAGCGGCCAGTGGATGACCGAGGCCACGGGCGGTTCTGACGTCGGCACCAGCGAGACCGTCGCCTGCCGCGACACAAACGACGCCTGGCGACTGTTCGGTCGCAAATGGTTCACCAGCGCCACCACCTCCCAGATCGCGCTGACGCTGGCCCGGCCGGAAGGCAACAGCCCCGGCGGCCGTGGCCTGGCCCTGTTCTATCTGGAACTGCGCGACGAGAACGGGCGACTCAACGATCTGACCGTCAACCGGCTGAAGGACAAGCTCGGCACGCGCAAGGTGCCCACGGCCGAACTGATGCTCGAAGGCACGCCGGCCTACCCGGTGATGGAACTGGCCAACGGCGTGCGCAACATCGTCCCCATGCTGCACCTGACGCGCACCTGGAACAGCGTCATGGCCGCGTCCCTGATGCGCCGCGGGATGGCCCTGGCCCGTGATTACGCCCGACGCCGCGAGGCTTTCGGCGCGCTGCTGTCCAACAAGCCGCTCCACATCGACACCCTGGCCCGCCTGCAGGCCGAAACCGAGGCCGCTTTCCACCTGAGCTTCTTCCTCGTCGAGTTGATCGGCCGCGACGAAGCCGGCGACATCACCCCCGAAGACGCCGACCTGCTGCGCCTGCTCACCTCCATCGCCAAGCTGACCACCGGCCGACAAGCCGCCGACGTGGCCTCCGAGGTACTGGAAGCCCACGGCGGCGCGGGCTACATCGAGGACACCGGCCTGCCGCTGCTGCTGCGCGACAGCCAGGTGTTGTCCATCTGGGAAGGCACGACCAACGTCCTGTCGCTGGACGCGCTGCGGGCCATCGCCTCCGACCCGGGCGGTCTGATCGCCCTCAACCGGAAGGTGCTGAGCGTTGTCGCCGACACCCGCGACCCGGCGCTGGTCGAGCAAGCTCGCCTGGCGGCCGAGGTCATCCACCTGGCGATCCACTGGCTGCAAGATGTGAAGGGCGACCGCGCGGCCACCGAGGCCGGGGCGCGGCGCTTCGCCCAGACGCTCGGCCGGGCGCTGTCTCTGGCCCTATTGGTGGAGCAAGCCCAATGGTCGCTGGACAGCGAAGGGGACGGCCGACCGCGAGCCGCGGCGCGTCGTTTCGGTCGCTCGGCCATCAACCTGCTGGCCGACACCGATATGGATGACGACCGCGCCCTGGCCAATGATGAAAGCCTGGCCGTCATGGCCATGTAGCGCGAACAGCCCGGCCGATTGGAGCGAGCGGGATGGCTGGAACCAGTAACTTCACTTTATTCCTCATTGGACTGGTTATCGGCGGCGGCGTTGCCCTGGTGGGCGGGCTGGCTGAATACATCCTGCATCTGCGGCGAAAGCAAGGGCCGCAGTTTGGCGCGCCGAGCTGCCTGGTTCATGTCATCGGCGGACTGGTCCTGACCGGGATCGTGGCCATCATCGGTTCCCTGATACTCACCGGGGGCATCGGCCCGGCGCTAATATTGGGAGCGGGCGTGATGATCGGGTTCTATGGAGGATTCATATTGCTTGTGGGCGCGTGGCTACTGCTTGAATCACGCAAGAAAGACGACGACGGGAGCGCGTCATCCGATTCTTTGCTGCCCTGACGCGTGACAAATACCATGTCCATTCGTGTCCTCCTGACGCTTCTCTTTCTCGGCGCCGGCATTGCCATCATGTACTGGCTTCAGCCGTCGTTCGGCGGGCTGACGGCCGTGCTGATCGGCTCGCTGTTCTTCATCTTCTCGCTATCGATCTGGACGCTCCCGGCGAGCACCTTCGAGCGCGGCCACCGGCTGGACCCGGCGCAGCGTCGCCTCATCGAGACGTTCCTGGGCATCGGCCTGGGCATGTTCGGCGGGCTGGCCGTCGCCGCGCTGGTGCCGCGGCCGTTCAACTGGGTTGTTCTTGGCATCATCGCCGTGGCCGTGGCGGTCTGGTATTATCGGAAATGACGGCCCATTATCGCCTGAAAAAATGACCATGATCGACCTTTGGTTCGCGAATCAATCACCCGGAGACTCATGATGACTGACTCATACAATCTTTCCTCGCTCGATCTGCCCAAGCTCAACGGCCGCGCCCTGCGGATCTTCGCCTCCCTTCTCGACAACGGCGCGACGCGGGGCCTCCTCCTCGGCCAACTGCTGAAGCAGGGCGGCGTCCTCGACCTGCGCCAACTCCAATTCACCGACACGCCCACGTTCTACCCGTCGTCGTCGGACGAAGCAGACGCGCAGCGCGACGCGACGCCGGTCAACTGGGACGCGCTGCAGGAGCGAATCGCCGACCTGCCCAACCGCGAGCCGTACGCCTCCTCGGCCGACTACGCCCGCGCCTACCGGGACGGAACGGCCGATCCCGAGGCGGTGGCCGAGGCCGTCCTGGCGGCCATCGCCGCGGGCGACGACGACGAGCGGCCGTTGCGCGCCTTCCGGGCCACCGACCGCGACGACCTGATGAAGATGGCCCGCGCCTCGGCCGAGCGACTGGCCGCCGGGCGACCGCTGAGCCTGCTCGACGGCGTGCCCGTGGCGGTGAAGGATGAGGTCGACCAGGTGCCCTACGGCACGACGGTGGGCACGAGTTTCATGGGCAAGGAGCCGGCCAAAGAGGACGCCACCATCGTGGCCCGCTTGCGCGCCGCCGGAGCGATGCTCATCGGCAAGACCAACATGCACGAGATCGGCATCAACCCCGACGGCTTCAACCAGCATTACGGCACGATTCGCAACCCCTATAACCTCGATTGTCACGCCGGCGGCAGCTCCAACGGCTCGGCCGCGGCCGTGGCCGCCGGGTTCTGCCCGGTCGCCATCGGGGCCGACGGCGGTGGCTCCATCCGCATCCCGGCCGCCCTGACCGGCCTGGTGGGACTGAAGGCGACCTTCGGCCGCGTCAGCGAGCATGGCGCCGCCCCTCTCACCTGGTCCATGGGCCACCTCGGCCCCATCGGCGCGACGGTGGGCGATGTCGCTCTGGTCTACGCCTGCATCGCCGGGCCGGACGAGCGCGATCCCCAATCGCTGCGACAGCCGCCGGTCAGCCTGGATCGCTGGACCGACACCGATCTGAAAGGGGTGCGTCTGGGCATCTTCCGGCCGTGGTTCGAACACGCCGACCCGACCATCGTCGAGGATTGCTGGCAGACGGTGCGGCAACTGGTCGACATGGGCGCGACCATCCACGATATCGAGATTCCCGAGCTGAACGAGATACGCATCGCCCAGGCGGTGACGATTTTGGCCGAGATGGCCAACAACATGGCCCTGCACGCCGACCACTGGTCGGAACTCGCCCCGTCCACGCGGGTCAATCTGACCCTGGGCAAGGCGACGACTTCGATCGACTATTTGCAGGCCCAACGGGTGCGCACGCGAGCCATCGAGCATTTCCGGCGCGCCTTCCGGCAGGTAGACGTCATCCTGACCCCGGCCACGGCCGTCACCGCGCCGGAGATACCGCGTGGCGGCGCCCGCGACGGCTGGTCGGACCTGAGCGTGGTGACCGAACTGATGCGCTTTGCCATGCCGGGCAATCTGACCGGACTGCCGGCCATCGCCTTCCCCACCGGCTACGATTCGCGCGGCCTGCCGACATCGATGCAAGCCATGGGTCGGCCGTGGGAAGAAGATCTCCTGCTGCGGGTCGCTTTCGCCGCCGAGCAAATTACCCCGCGCCGCCTGCCGCCAGTCTACTATGATATTCTGAAGGGGTAGGATCGCCCCTCAACCCAGGCGTGCCTTCACGGGAATACAGGCGGTTTGTCAACCGGATTTTAACTCGTAGGTTCTTTTATGAATGATGTGACCTTGCGGGAGGCCCAGGAGCGGGTCGATGAGTGGATCAGGACGGTCGGGATACGCTATTACTCGGAGCTAACCAACCTGGCCGTGCTCGTGGAGGAGGTCGGCGAAGTCGCCCGGCTGATGTCGCGCATGTATGGCGACCAGAGCTTCAAGGAGTCGGACAAGGGGCGCGACCTGGCCGAGGAGTTCGCCGATGTGCTGTTCGTGCTCGTCTGTCTGGCCAACCAGACCGGCGTCGACCTGACGGCCGCCTTCGAGGCCACGATGGACAAGAAAACCAGCCGCGACCGCCAACGGCACGCCAACAACCCCAAACTGAGAACGCCCGCGGGCACGGATGAAGCGGATTTATCGGCGGATGCCTAGCCGAACTTGTCCGCTGTCGCCAATCGCCTACAATCCAGCCTCATGATTCGTCTCAAAGGCGTCGTCAAGCAGTATGGCCTCAACCCGGTGTTGCGCGGCGTCGATCTGACCGTGGCCGAGGGGGAGTTCGTCACCCTGGTGGGGCCGAACGGAGCCGGGAAATCCACGTTGATGACCATCATCGCCACCTTGCTGCGGCCGTCGGGCGGCGAGGTGCGCGTCGGCGGCTGGAAGCTGCCCGAACAGGCCAACCGGGTGCGCCGCCACATCGGCTTTGTCTCCCATCATTCATTGCTTTACCGCGACATCACCGCCGCCGAAAACCTGACCTTCTTCGCCAGGCTCTATCAGCTGGATGATGCCGAGGCGCGCGTGGCGGAGGCCTTGCGCAAAGTGGGCCTGTTCGCCCGCCAGCGCGACCCCGTCGGCACGTTTTCGCGCGGCATGGTGCAACGGCTGACCATCGCCCGCGCCACCCTCCACGAGCCGGACGTGCTGCTGCTTGATGAACCCTACACCGGGCTGGATCAGGAGGCGACGCAACTGCTGGACGACCTGCTGCGTGAGGAGAAGGCTCGCGGCCGCACCATTCTGATGATCACCCACGACCTCGCCCATGGACTGGGACTGGCCGACCGGCTGGCCATCCTGTACAGGGGCCGCATCGTCCGCGAAGTCGGCCGCTTGGAAATCAGCCCATCGGCGGCCTATGACCTGTACACCGAAGTGACAATGGCTTCATGAAAGAATTCCTGGCGGCCGTATGGGCCGTGGTGTGGAAAGACCTGCGCATCGAGGGGCGCACGCGCCAGACCGTCAGCGTCATGGTGATGTTCTCGCTGGCGACGATCATCATGTTCAACTTCGCCCTGGGCATGGCGATCAACGTCAACCTCAGCGCCGGGCGCAACGTCTCCCCGGCCCTCCTGTGGGTCGTCGTGCTACTGGCGGCCATCCTGGGCCTCAATCGCTCGCTGGCCCTCGACCGCGAAAATCAGGTGGTCGACGCCATCCTCATGGCCCCCATTCCCCGCGCCGCCCTCTATGCCGGCAAGGTCATCAGCATCACCCTATTCACCCTGGCCCTCGACGCCATTCTGGTCGTCCTGTTCACCATCTTCTTCAACCAGCCCTTCTACCTGCCGATGGTGATGCTCGTCCTGGCGCTGGGCACGCTCGGTTACATCGCCGCCGGGGTGCTCATCACCTCGATGACCATCCAGAGCCGCACGCGGGAGGTGCTGCTGCCGGTGCTGCTGTTGCCTGTGTCGCTGCCGCTGGTGCTGCCCGCGGCCATGGCCACCACAACCTATATCGCCTCGGCCATGCTCGGCGAAGCCTCCTGGGCGATGGTACGGGCGCCGGTGATGCTGGTGATCGCCTATGACCTGCTGATGCTCGTCGTTGGTTTCCTGACCTATCAGTTTGTGGTAGAGTCATGACGAAGTTCGAAGTGTGGATCGGGAGTCCGGCTTCACCTGAATAGGAAAATTTATTATGACCCCTTCATCATTATCCAGCCCCGGATTGGATCGGCTGATCCGAATCACATCCATCGCCGCCGTGGTCGCCATGGCCATCGCCATCGGCGCCAACTTTCTGTTCGCGCCCGTCGAGACGACGATGGGCAACGTCCAGCGCCTGTTCTACTTCCACGTCGGCTCGGCCTGGGTCGGGGCGGTGGTATTCGGTGTCGCGTTGCTGTGCGGCTTCCTCTATTTGCGACGGCCGAATCGCATCTATGACGCTCTCGCGCTGGCCTCGGTCGAGATCGGCCTCGTCTTCCTGACCATGACCATCATCGGCGGCTCGTTCTGGGGCAAGCCGGCCTGGAACACCTGGTGGATATGGAGCCCACGGCTGACGCTCATCACGGTGGCCTGGCTGGTCTATGCCGCCTACTTCATGCTGCGCGGGGCCATCGAGGATCCCCACAAGCGCGCCCGCTACGCGGCCGTCTATGCCATCATCTCCTTCGTCACCATCATCCTGACCTATCTCAGCATTCGCATCTTCCGCGACATCCACCCGGTCGTGATCGGCGGGACGACGGAAGCCGCCGCCGGAGCGGCCGAGGGCTTGCAGGAGTTCAGCGGCCTCGATTCGGCCAAGATGGGCATCACCCTGCTGATCAACGTCATCGCCTTTTCCATCCTGGGCACGGCCTGGATTCTCGTCCGGATTCGGCTGCAGAACCTCATCGACTACGCCGATCATTTGAAGACGCGCGTGGCCACCCGGCTGAGCAGCCGCGCCAAGGCCGGTCGCGCGGCGGTCGGCGGTCTGGGGCTGGCCTTGCCGGGTTTGCAGACTCAAATCAGCGATCCCAATCTCTTCATCCGCTATCTCATCGGTGGCTATGCGGCGATGTCGGCCCTGCCGTTGCTGTACATGCTTTACCTGCACGTGCGGCAGCGTAATTTACATAACGATATTGCCCTGCTGACCCAATTGTTACAGGAAGATAAATGGCCGTCGGGCTAGGCTTTGCCTAGCGATCCACCGGCGGCGGCCGTGTGCTATACTTCATCGGGTATGGCTCAATCCAACCGATCCGGTGTGATTCACTGACGATTTTTCCATGTCCGACCTGAAAGTACCCGCGCCGCGTAAACTAACGCCCGTCCACTGGGTTCTGGTCGCCCTCGGCGTCCTGCTGATCGCCTTTCTGATCATCGGCACGCTGACCCAGGCATCCACGCCCGACCAGATCACCTTCGGCGTGCAGAAGCAGCCGTTCGTGACGCTGGCTGTGCTGGCCTTCCTGGGCGGCTTGCTCAGCTTCGTCTCTCCCTGCACCCTGCCCATCCTGACCGCCTATTTCGCCTTCGCCTTCCAGAGCGACCGGCAACGCATCGCCGCCAACACCCTGGCCTTCATGCTGGGTCTGGGCACGACGTTCAGCCTGCTGGGCGCGGCAGGTTTCGTGCTCGGCCGCGTGCTGGGCCAAAACCAGGGGTTGATCATGATGATTGGCGGCTCGGCCATCGTCGTCTTCGGCGTCATGAGCCTGCTCGGCCACGGCTTCAGCGGCGCGACCGGCCTGGCCACCCAGGAACGCAGTCCCGGCATGGGCAGTTCCTATCTCTTCGGCCTGACTTTCGCCGTCGGCTGGTCGGCCTGCGTCGGCCCCATCCTCGGCGTCATCCTGACCCTGGCCTTCCAGACGGCCACCGTCTGGCACGGCATGATGCTGCTGTTCATTTATACGGTCGGGCTGGGGCTGCCGCTCATCATCGTCTCGACCTTCTTCGGCCGGATGAGCCGCCAGAGCGCTTTCTGGCGCGTGCTGCGCGGCAAGGGCTGGGCGTGGGACACCCATGTCTTCGTCGTCGCCCTCGTCTGGGCGCTGGCGCTGTGGCGCATCGCCGCCGCCTTCATCCGCTACGGCATCGACAATTTCAGCTTCCTCGACGGCCTGACCTACTCGATGGGGATGGAACTGGGCATCCTGGCCTTGTTCCTGCTCGGCGCCTTCCTGTGGACGGTCACCAGCGCCGAGTCGCGCCGGGTGACGGTCCATCTGCATTCCACCCAACTGATCAGCGGCGCGTTGTTCATCCTGCTCGGCCTGCTCATGCTGGAGGGCCGGATGGGTCTGGTCAACGGCGCGCTGGTGCGGTGGTCGGCCGTGGTAGACGAGCGCTCGCTGGCCTTCCAGGACTGGCTGTTACAGGTTCTCAGCCGCTAGGCCCGCGCCGATGATCCCTCCCGAATCGCCGGAGACACAGGACAAGGGCGTCCCGCGCCTGCTGCTGGTCATCTTCGGGCTGGCGGCGCTGGTCCTGGCCGGCTCCCTGCTGTTTTGGGGCTATCAGCGAAGCCGCAATAACGAACCGGCGTTGATGGAATCCATCTCTCCCTTCAGCGGCACGGCCGAGAGCAACGGCGCCCCCCTGGACACCACCCTCGCCGATCTGGTCAAGGCGGGCAGCGTGGCTCCCGACTTCGAGTTGGCCGACCTGAACGGCGAGACAGTGCGCCTGAGCGATTTCCGGGGACGTCCGGTCATCCTGAACTTCTGGGCCACCTGGTGCGCCCCTTGCCGGCTGGAGATGCCGGAGTTGCAGCGGGCCCAAACCGGGTTCGGCGACGACGGCCCGGTGGTGCTGACCATCAATCAGGAGGAATCGGCCGAGCGTGTGACCGAGTTCTTCACCGAGGTCGGCCTGACGCTGCCGGCGCTGCTCGACCCGCGCGCCAAGGTAGGCGTGGCCTATGGCGCGTACTTCCTGCCGACAACGGTCATCATCGACTCCGACGGCATCGTGATTGACGTCCATCGCGGCATGATCTCCCGCGAGGCGCTTGATGGCTATCTGCAACAAATCGAATCCACGGAGGGTTCATGATCGTCGACCGCATCCTTTTGACCCTGACCCGCCGCTGGCTGTTTTTCCTCAACCTGCTGGTGGCGATCTACGTCGGCCTGCCCATGCTGGCCCCGGTGCTGATGCACAACGGCATGACCCGGTCGGCCGGCCTGATCTATCGCATCTATAGTCCCATGTGCCACCAGCTCGCTTCGCGCTCCTTCTTCCTGTTCGGCGAGCAATCGGCTTACCCGCGAGCCATCGCCGGGACAGACCTGCGGCCGATCGAGGATTTCATGGCCGACATCCCCGAATTCGCCGACTCATCCCCCGATCCGGCCCAATGGGGCAATTTCATCCTGGCGGCCCGGCAGTTTCGCGGCAACGAGCAAATGGGCTACAAAATGGCCATATGCCAGCGCGATGTCGGCATCTATTTCTCGATGCTGATCGGCGGCCTGATCTACGGCGTGCTGCGGCGGCGCGGGCGCATCCGGCCGCTCCCCTTCTGGCTGTTCGTGATCATCGGCCTGGGTCCTATCGCCCTGGACGGCTTCAGTCAGCTCTTCAGCCAGATGTTCGTCGGCCTGGGAATCGACAGCCTGATGCGACTGTTTCCCTTGCGCGAGAGTTCGCCATTTCTGCGCGCCCTGACCGGAGCGATCATGGGCCTCAGCCTGGTGTGGTTGCTCTACCCGCGCCTCGATGATCAGTTCAACATGACGGCCGACGATATCGAGCGGCGACTGTTGGCGCAACAGGCGGCAACGGCCGAGTAGCCCCCAACCCGCGGCGCCCCATGACCAGACAGCTACAACGGGTCGATTCGGCCGCGCGCCGGACGGACGAATTGCAGACCGAGTTAGGCGTCGCCCGGGAGGAGCTTCGCGTCGCCGAGGCGGACCTGGCCAACGAACAGGCGGCGGTCAACGCCTTTCGCATGCACGCCCGCCTGATGCTCGACGATCTGGCCGATGCCATCGAGAGCTTGCTGGCCGAGCGGCAATCGTTGCTGACCCGACTGGAGTTGTCGCGGCAGGCGGCCGAGGAATCGCCTGTGGATGAAGATAATCCGCTGGGACCCGACGCGGAGCGGCCGCCCGACTACGACGACACGGCCTTCGAAGCGCTGCCCACGGCCACGCCCAACGACAAGGCGGCCGAGAAACGACTCTATCGCGAGCTGGCCCGCCGCTTCCACCCCGATCTGGCCGAGGGCGCGGCCGAACTGGCCTATCGCACGTCGGTGATGACCGCCGTCAACAGCGCCTACACGGCCGGCGATATCCAGACCCTTTACGACCTGGCCGGGGAGCTGGAACCGGGCGAGTTGCGCGAGCTGGCCGCGATCGAAAGCCGCGAGCATCGCCGGCTGCGCGAGCACATCCTGCAATGCCGCCGCCGCCGGCGCAAGGTGGCCCGGCAACTTCAGGTTCTGCGCGAGGACAAGACGGCCCGCCTGTGGCGCAAGGCCCGCGAACTGGACGAACCGAATGGCGATTGGTGGTCGGCCGTGCGACGTGATCTGGAGGCGGCGCGGTTGCGACTTGAAAAGGAAGTGTCGGATTTACAACAGATGAACGAGGACGTGAACCCGGATCTGGTGGATTAAATAGAGGTTGACTCCGACAATCCGCACCCGTTAGAATTACAATGTGCGCACTGTTGAATTTCGACGATTTTTAAGTGAGCAATGGCTAAAACAAAAGTGACTGACCCTGAGGATGTCGTTGAAAGGAATATCGCCCTGACAGGCAAAATCATGCGCTATTTGCTTGATCACCCCGATATCCTGGAGTCCCTGCCGGATGACTTCGAGTTAGTAATATTGCCTGAAGACGATCCGGAGATGCGGCTCTACAACCTGGAGTTACTGGACAGTTTCAGCGGCGAGGATAAGCCAATAGTATTTGCTCGCACCCGGGCTCGTTTGAAGAAAGGGGAGCGGGCAAACGTCCATCCCAGCTTGTTCATCCCGATTGTTCCGACCGCCGCATAGAGGCTGGCCTTATCGCCCTATGGTGGGCTATATCTCCCAACGATAGTGGACGAGGTAGCTGATATAGTATCGCCCCTGCCAGCGCTCGACGCCGATGAGCCACGTGCCCCAATCCATCTCCATCTCGATCGGCGCGGTGCGGTGGGCGCTGACAAAGCGCACCGCTTCATAGCCCTCGGGCAAGACCGTTGATCCGGCCGTCGGCCCGAAGCGCCCCTCGTCGCAGGTCCACTCATCGGCTCCCAACAGGTCTTGCTCCAAACGTGGCAGGGCTACATCGCGGAACGAACCGCGAATGGGCAGCCCGCTGCCGTCTTCAAGCCCCCAATCATAGGCCGTCGTGGAGTCGAACAGCCCGGCCGGCTCGTCGCCACGCACAAGGATTTCGTTATTCCACCAGTTCAGGCGCAGGCGCAGGCCCCGCTCGGGATGAACCAGCTCGCTGAGCAGGTCGTCGTCTTTCTCAGCGACGGCCTTCTGCAGCCGGCCAAGCAGATCATCGACGGCCGCATCGCCGCAGAACGTCTCGTGGTCCACGGCTTCGGTCAGGAACGCGCTGTTCACCCAGCCGTCACCCTCGGCCGTTTCGACGGGCAGCCAGAGTGACCCGCCCGTCACCGCCTGCCCCTCGTCGAGGACGGCGATGTCCGTCGCGTCTGGCGACAGCCGGGCGACGACGGCCGCGTTGGGGTTGGGTTGGCGGCGCACGTTCAACACGTCGTTGGCGGCGACGAAGGCCACGCGGTACTCCGTTCCGGCCGATGGTCCGACGGTAGCAACGGACGTGGCAGTGGGGGGCAAGGCAGTCGGCGGCGCGACCGTCGGCGCGGGCGGAAGGGTGGTTGTCGGCCGCGGTTCGATCGGGGTCGCCGTGGGCGGAATGGCCGATGCCACCGCGGGCGGCGGTGAAGTCGGCACAACGGCCGTGGCTGCCGCGGTCGGAATGACCAGCACGGGCGGATTCCCACCGCCACAGGCGACCAGGATCAGAGCAAACACCGGCAGGACAATCACCCATGCGCCACGATAGGAAAATGGCTGCTTGTTACTTCTCATGTCTCAATCTATTTCAGTGGCCCGAATCCGCCCGGTTTCGATATATGGCTTGGCCGCGTATGGCCGCCGGAGTTACTCTTCCGTCGCAGGGCCACACGTTCCTTCGTAGTAGGCTTGCGCATCGCAGACCGAGCCATCGGGCAAGGTGCAATTCCCCCGCTCCGTATCGGTGTCACCGCTAACGGTTATATCGTATGTGCCGCCGGTGATGGCGCAATACCGCCCGGCCTGGGTGATATATCCGGTGATCTTTTTGCCGCCGACGGGACAATCGCCCCGCAACAAGGCCCACTCCTCGCACTGCAGGTTGTCCTCAAAGTAGCACACACCAAACTGGCCGCCGTCCGGGCGGCTCTCGATCGCCGTCGTGCCCCCTTGATCAGTGCAATTGACGGAGGCGGGGTTGGCTATTTCTACAGTCGGATCGGCGCCTGATTCACCAGACGGCTTCGTCGCCATGCCGCCACATGCAGCCAGGAACAGAACGATCATCAGGATTGGGAAGATTCTTCCGAGTTTCATGTCTTTCTCCTAATTGGGTTATTAAACAATGACATCTATGACTAGGCACCGATTTATAATAAAAACTATTGTTACAGTGAGCTAAACCACTACACAGTAGACGTCACATCGGTTGGGAATGTTCCACGAACGGTTTGCAGGCGCCGCGAGCACGGCTACGCCCTGTAGTCGGATTTCAACACCCGTGACGAGGCGACGCAACCGGGCATGATTGCACGCTACAGGTTGAACTTGATATTGAGCACGTCGCCGTCCTGCACCAGATAGGTCTTGCCCTCCTGCCGCAGCTTGCCGTGGTTGCGCGCCCCGGCCATCCCGCCCAGCCCGACCAGATCGTCGTAGTGGACGACCTCGGCCCGGATGAACCCCTTGGCCAGATCGGTGTGGATGACCCCGGCGGCATCGACGGCCGTGGCGTCGCGCCGCACTTCCCACGCCCGCACCTCGTCCTCGCCGACGGTGAAGAACGATTGCAGCCCCATCAGGTCATAGCTCAGGCGGATGACGCGGCCGAGGCTCAGCTCCGTCACGCCGTATTCCTCCATGAACATGGCCAGGCTCTCCTCCTCGTCGGCGGCGCTGAGTTGGGCCAGGTCCATCTCCAGGCGGCCGCGAATGGTGGCCGAAAGGGTGCCCGGCTGATCGTATTCGATGGACAGTTCCGCCTGATCGTCGCCCAGGTTGATCAGCACGATCTTGGGCTTCAGCGTCAGCAAGCCGTAGCCGCGTAGCCCCTTGAGCTGTTCCTCGGTCAGGTCGAGCACGCGCAGGGGGCGGCCGTCGGTCAGCGTGGCATTGAGCGTCTCGAATAGTGCCAGTTCGGCCTGGGCGGCGGCCTTGTCCTTCGTCGCGCCCTTCTTCAGCCCCTCCTGAATCTTTTCCAGGCGACGCTCGACGGTTCCCAGATCGTTGAGCAGGAACTCGGTGTCCAGCGCGGCCAGGTCACGAGCGGCATCGACGCTGCCGTCAGGATGGGGCACGCTGGCGTTCTCGAAGGCGCGCACGACGTGGACAAACCCCTCCAGCCCCGACAGATGATTGAGCAGTTGCGGGCTGAGGCCGGAGGCGTCGTCGTCGGATTTCTGCAATCCGGCCACGTCGGTGTAGGTGATGCGGGCGTAGGTCGTCTTTTTGGGGTTGAACATGCGGCTGAGCACGTCGACGCGCGGGTCGCGGACATCGACGACGGCCGTCAGCACGTCGAAGCGGCCGCCCATGCTCTGGCCGGTTGGAGCGTTGCCCAATGTCAGGGCGTTGAAGATGGTGGTCTTGCCCGACGAGGGCAAGCCGATGATACCTAGTTTCATAGGGGTGAAGTATAGCAGGAATGGAGCGTGCGGGTTCAAATCCGTCACTGTTGCCCAAAATCTGTACGTTGTGCGGCAGAGACGATGCCCTGTGATATAATGGGCTTGCAGGCAGATTCGGATGAGGTCGGGGCGGCCACAACCTGCCCTGTTCCGATTCGATTTCGAACTCCGGCGCGATCTGAAAATGAAGGGGTGGCCTCGAAGCCATACCCGATTAATAATTTCTCCCATTATCAGGAGGTTCCCATGCTCGTTCGTGAACTTATGACCCCCAACCCCGTCACCGTCAAGCCCGACATGTCCGTGCCCGACGCGCTGCATCTGATGCAGGCGCGCAAGGTGCGCCGCCTGCCGGTGGTCGATTCCCACGGCCGCCTCGTCGGCATCGTCTCCGACAAGGACTTGCTCAATGCC